>JBCCOR010000556.1:0-3775 GCA_039025295.1 Acidobacteriota bacterium | reverse complement strand
GTGCCGCGGTCGAGATACGCGATCGTCGCCCGCTGCTGCGCGAGCGCAGCGGCCAGCGCGGCGATGCCCTCGTCCGACGACGGCGGCGGGGCCGGGTTCAGCAGCGCCCAGCGCGCGCCGTGGCAGAGGGCGCCCCAGCCGATCAGCAGCGCGCTGGCGGCCTGTGACGCGCCGGCTGCCGCCGCCGGATCGACCAGCGCGACAACGTCGGTGCCGCGCAGCGCCAGCGACTCGGGGCGATGCAGCAGCGCGAGCGCGCCGCGGTGGTCGCACACCCAGGCCGCCGCGTCATCCGCCGCGGCGTCGGGCAGCAGCAGCGCCGGCGCGTCGGGCGACAGGCCGCGCGGCAGCGGACTCGGTCGACCGCCGGCGCGCTGCATCAGGCGCCCGAGCGGATCGAGCATCAGGCGGTTCGGATCGTTTTCGATGCCGGCTGCGGCGCCGTCGCCCGCGCGGGCGACAATGCGCGGATGCGCCGCGTCGTCGACCGACGGATCGAGCCAGGCCGCCGCGCCGGTGCGCAGCACGCCGAGCAGGGCGACCACGCGCGCAGGGCCGTCGAGATCGAGCACGACCCGCGCGCCCGGCCCGACGCCGCGGCCGGTCAGCACGCGCGCCACCGCCATCACGCGCCCGTGCAGCGTCGAACCCGGCGCGCCGTCGACCGGCAGCGGCGGCGTCGCGCCGATCGCCCAGACGCGCAGCACCTGATGGCGGGCGACGGCGCCGAGCGGCGCGGCGCGCGGCGTCTCGTCGATCGCGTCGGGCATCTCGACGCGCGGCGCGGCGGACGGCGACGCGGCCTCCGACGGTTCGTCCGCGGTCGACAGCAGTGCGTCGGTCGGTGCGGCCTGCGACGCGGCTTCACGCGCTGCGCGATCCGGCGGTGCAGCGTCGATCGGCGCAGCTTCCGGACGTTCGGCGTCCATCGGCACAGCGTCCAGCGGCATGTCGCCCAGCAGCGCAGCGTCCAGCGAGTCAGCATCCGGGCGCGCAACGTCCAGCTGCGCAGCTTCCGGACGTTCGGCGTCCGAGTGCACGACGTCCATCGGCGCAGCGTCCAGCGGCTCGGCGTCCGAGCGCGCAGCGTCCAGCGGCGCAGCGCTCAGCGACGCATCGTCCGACTGCGCGACGTCCAGAAACGCGACGTCCGGCAGCGCAGCGTCCGACAGGCGCGCGTCCGAGGATGCATCCTCGTCGCGCGCCGGCGCCGGCTCGAGCGATGCGGCGTCGATCGGCGCGGCACGATCGCGCACGGCCGCGGCTTCGGCGATCGCCCGATCGCGTTCGTCCAGCGCGCGCAGTCGCGGCAGCAGCGCGGCCGCGCCCCAGCTGCGCGCGATCAGTCGCCGCTGCAGCACGTCGACCCACGCGTACGCCGCGTCGCCGCCGGTCGCGAACGCGTCGATCGCGCGGTGCAGCTGACCGTGCCAGCGGGCGACGGTCGACGGATCGTGGACCGCGGCGTCGTAGCGCAGCGCGCCGCGCCAGCCGTCGTCGACGACCCAACCGACCACCGCCAGCTGCGCGGCCCGCAGGCCGACGACCGGATGCGCGATCTGCAGCGTCCCGAGCGGCCACGTGACCGGCGCGCCGACCGTCGGGCGATCGGGATCGATCCACACCGCGTCGCGTCCGTCGCGGTCGGGCGGTCGACCGTCGCGGCTGGCGTCACGCCAGGCTTGATCGACGCGCGCCGCCAGCGCGGCGAAAGGCGGCGCGTCGCCGAGATCGAGCCGCAGCGGCACGTCGTCGATCCGCCGGGCGACCGCGACCGGCGCGATCGCCCGCGCCGGAACCGCCAGCTGTGCCTCGGGCGCGCGCGTCGTCGCGCACAGCCAGCGGGCGACGACGGCGATCACCGTCGCGCCGATCGCGGCGCGCGCAGACGCTGCGGCGGGCACGGCATCCTGCGCGGCGATCAGCGCGCGCAGCGCGGACGGTGCGATCCACAGCGGCTGCGCCACGATTCGGCGCGCGGACGACGACGCAGCGGGACGATCGACGGGCAGCGCCAGCGCGGCTGCGCCGGCGCCGCGCGCGCGCCAGGCACGACGCGCGCGACGCGGATCGTCCGCTGTCCGATGCGACCGCCAGAGCCCGTCGAGCGGCGTCGTGACCGGCAGCGAACCGTCGACGGCCTCGCCGTCGAGCGTCGGCATCGCCGCCAGCAGGGTCACCAGGCGCGCCAGCTCGCCGAGCAGCACCGACCACGCGGCGCCCTCGATCGACGCCCGCGGCGCGCACAGCGCCAGCCGGCTGCAGCCGTCGCCGCAGACGATCCACGCGGCGCGCAGCGACGGACCGTACGCGCGATCGAACGGACCGCGCAGCCAGGCGCGGACCACGCGCGAGGCGCGCGCGGATGCATCCGACGCGCGCGATAGATCGATCGTCGGCAGCGCCGGCATTCGCGACGGCAGCGGCGCGATCTGGGGTGCCGGCGATGCATCGTCACCGTCGATCAAGCGCAGCGCGCCGTGGCGCCGCACCAGCGCGTCGAGCGCGCGGCGCAGCAGGCGCCGGGCCGCCTGCGCCTGCAGCGGTCCGTCGATCGCGAGCACTGCGACGGTGCGCAGCGCGGGATCGACCGGATCGTGTTCCAGCGCGCGCCACAGTCGCAGCGCGGCCGATGATGGCCCCTCGCCGACAGCCGGCGACGGCTGCAGCTCGAGCCAGGCGGCGAGATCGGCGGGGGTGGGATGGCACAGCCAGGCGTCGGCGGGCAGGTCGCGACCGAGCGCGCGCGCCAGCCGCGCCGCCGCCTGCACCGCGTCGAGGCGATCGAATCCGTCGTCGAAGACGCGCACGTGCAGATCGCGCGGCGCGTCGCCGCCGACCGTCGGCAGCACCGCGGCGCAGCGCAGCGCCAGGGCCTGCTGCGCCGGCCGCAGGGCGGGCGCCGACGGCGCGGCCGGTGCATCCGCCGCGGGCAGGGCGCGCGCGACGAGTCGGCCCGCGGCATCGACCGGCAGCGCGTCGAGCCACGCGACGCGCATCATGCGCTGCTGCACCGGCAGGCGCTCGGCGAGCGCCGCCCGCAGCGCCGGCTCGGTCAGCGCGGCGCCGGGCGCGCGCACGATATACGCGTTCATGCGGCCGCTCGGATCCGCGATCGCGGGCATCGCCGGATCGTCGGCGACGACCGGCCGCGCCCGTACCGCCGCCACCGCGATCGCGGGCAGGCGACGCAGCGTCGCTTCGAGCAACTCCGGCGCGGTCGCCACGCCGTGAACCACGCTGCGGCCGTCGCGCCGGCCGAGATACGCCAGACGGCCGTCGGCCAGGAGACGCACGCGATCGCCGGTGCGCAGCAGGCGCGCCCCTGGACGCTCGGCGAGCGGATCGGGCACGAAGTCGCGCGCCGTGTCGGCAGGGCGGCCGAGATAGCCGCGCGCCAGCGGACCGCCGAGCGCCAGCTCACCGGCCGCACCGGGCGCGGCGGGCAGGCCGTTGTCGTCGAGGATGCGCATCGTCACGCCCGGCGCCGGATGCCCGAGGATCGGCAGCGCCGCGTCGGCGGCGCGCGGCGACGGCGCAGCCACCACGCCGAGCAGCCCGGCGGCCGTGACCGCGCGCACGCGCAGGGCGTCGATCCCCACCGGCGCGGCGATCGCCGGCGGGCCGTCGAGCAGCAGGCGACGCAGGCCGCCGAGGGCGGTATCGCCGACCGCGGCGTGCAGCGAATGGGCGCGGCGGGCGTCGAGACGCGCGGGCGCCACCGTGGGGGAGCGCCCCACCCCAGGCCCGAGCACGCCCGCCTCGCGCGCGGCGG
>JBCCOR010000555.1:0-3781 GCA_039025295.1 Acidobacteriota bacterium | reverse complement strand
GCGCATATTGGCGTCTTGGGGGGGCCGAGGGCGCGGCCGGTGTCGGAGGGGCCAACCCGCGTGTTTTTATCACTGTCGGGGGGATTCTTGGCGCCCGGCGCCGCGGGGCGCGCCCCGCCGACCGTCGGGCGCGCTGCCGGTGCACCGAACCCGATCATGAACGCTGCTGCAATCACCCGTCCCGCGCCGACCCCGGGCGATCCTGCGCCCGCGCTGTCGATCGTGATGCCCGCCTACAACGAGGCCGGGCGCATCGGCGACAGCCTGCGCCGCATCGTCGCCTACCGCGCCGCGCGCGCCGGTTCGCCCCGCTGGGAACTGCTCGTCGCCGACGACGGCAGCGCCGACGACACCCGCGCCGTGGTCGAGCGCATCGCCGACGAGCTCGGCGCGACCGGCTGGGTGCGCGTCCTGCGCCGCGACGACAACCGCGGCAAGGGCGACGCGCTGCGCCGCGGCGTGCTCGCCAGCCGCGGTCGGCAGGTGCTGCTGTGCGACGCCGATCTGTCGACGCCGATCGAGGATCTCGAGCGCCTCGAGCCGCATCTGGACCGCGCCGCGCTGGTGCTCGGCAGCCGCGCGGTGGCCGATGCCAAGGTGGTCGTCCGTCAGCCGCGCTACCGCGAATTCATGGGCAAGGTGTTCAACGTTTTCGTTCAGCTGCTCGCCACCCGCGGTTTGCGCGACACGCAGTGCGGCTTCAAGCTGATCGAGGGCGACGCGGCGCGCCAGCTGTTCACCGATCTCGAGACCGACGGCTTCGCCTGCGACGTCGAGCTCGTGTGGCTGGCGCGGCGCGACGGCCATCGGGTGGCCGAGGTCGGCGTCACCTGGCTCAACTCGGCCGACTCGCGGGTCGATCCGCTGCGCGATCCGCTGCGCATGCTGATCGCCATCGTGCGCTTCCGCTGGCGACACCGCCGCCGGCCGCGCGTCGCCTCGTCGGCGACACCCCAGGACGCCGTCGCGCATCGAGAGTAGACGATGGGAATAACGAACTTGAGTTTGTGGTTATCAAGTTGCGTGATTGATACGCAGATCTTGCCACGCATTCCGTCCCCGCATCCCCGCCAACGCTGCCGCCCTGTCCCCACGCCGACCCGCCTGGATCGTCCCCCAACGAGGTGAATCGACCATCATGACCGAACTGCTGACTTTGCCTGTCCTTCCCCTGCGCGACCTGGTGCTCTTCCCGGGCGTCACGCTGCCGATCGCCGCCGGTCGTCCTGGGACGCTGCGTACGATCGAGGCGGCGCAGAAGTCGTCCTCGCCGCTGGTGTTCGCCGTCGCGCAGCGCCAGAACGTCGAGACCGTTACGCCCGAGGGCCTGTTCACCATCGGCACCGTCGCCCGCATCGAGCAGCTCCAGCGCAGCCTGTCGGGCGTCCAGCTGCTGCTCCACGGTGAGCAGCGCGGCATCGCGATGCGCTTCAACGCGATCGAGGGTCGCCTCGAGGCGACCGTGCGCGAGGTCGAGGAGATGGCGCCGATCAACGAAGACGATCCGGCCTTCGTGGCGCTCTACCGCGAGCTGCGCGAGCGCGCCGCCGATCTCGGCCAGCGCTCCGGCCTGGCGCACGACGCCGCCCGTCAGGTGCTGTCGGGCATCCGCAACCCCGGCCGCCTGGCCGATCTCGTCGCCGGCTTCCTCGACATCTCGCTCAATGACCGCCAGGCGCTGCTCGAAACGCTCTCGGTCGAGGAGCGCCTGCGTCACGTGCTGATCCACGTCCAGCGTCAGATCAGCGTGTTCGAGGCGCAGGAAGATCTCAAGACCAAGGTCCAGGAAGAGCTCGGTGATCGCCAGCGCGAGATGATCCTGCGCGAGCAGCTCAAGGCGATTCGCTCGGAGCTGGGCGAGGACGACGACAACGAGGATCTCGAGGAGCTGCGCGAGACCCTCGATGCGCTGCCGCTGCCGGAAGAGGCGCGCAAGGAGGTCGATCGCGAGCTCAAGCGCCTGGGCCGGATCAACCGCGAGGCGATGGAGTATCAGGTGATCCGCACCTTCCTCGAGACCGTCGCCGAGCTGCCGTGGGACGAGCGCTCCGAGGAGCAGCTCGATCTCGCCACCGCGACCCGCATTCTCAACGAGGACCACTACGGCCTCGACGACGTCAAGGACCGCATCCTCGAATTCCTCGCCGTGAGCCAGCTGCAGCTCGCGCGCGAGGCGTCGAAGCGCGCCGCCGCCGAGGCGGCCGAGGCCGCGGAGCAGGCGGCCGAAGCCGCGCGCGAGGCGGCCGACGCGGCGGCGCAGCAGAGCGGCGATCCGCTCGGCGTGGTCGACGTCGCGGCGGCGCGCGCCAGCCAGACGGCCGAGCGCCTCGCCGACGTCGCCGACGCGGCGGAGCAGGCCGCGGACGCCGACGAGGACGAGGCACGCGAGGACCTGCGCGCGCCGATCCTGCTCTTCACCGGCCCGCCAGGCGTCGGCAAGACATCGCTCGCGAAGTCGATCGCGCGCTCGATGGGGCGCGAGTACATCCGCGTCTCGCTCGGCGGCGCGCGCGACGAGGCCGACATCCGCGGCCATCGCCGCACCTACGTCGGCGCGATGCCGGGCCGCATCATCCAGGGCATGAAGCAGGCCGGTACGCGCAACCCGGTCTTCCTGCTCGACGAGATCGACAAGCTCGGCGCGTCGTTCCAGGGCGATCCGGCGAGCGCGCTGCTCGAGGTCCTCGATCCGGCCCAGAACGACTCGTTCACCGATCACTATCTCGGCCTGCCCTTCGATCTTTCGGAGGTGCTCTTCATCTGCACGGCGAACTTCCCGCAGAACATTCCGGGTCCGCTGCGCGACCGCATGGAGACCGTGGAGTTCAGCGGCTACACCGAGCGCGAGAAGCGAGCGATCGCCGAGCAGTACCTGGTGCCGCGTCAGCTGCGCCGCAACGGCCTCGACGCCGGCCAGCTCGACCTCGGGGGCGAGGCGCTGCAGCGGGTGATCAGCGAGTACACGCGCGAGGCCGGCGTGCGCCAGCTCGAGCGCGAGATCGGCCGCCTGGCGCGCAAAGCCGCGCGCAAGATCGCCGGCGAGGAGGCGCTGCAGATCCGCGTCGAGAGCGACACGGTCAAGGAGCTGCTCGGTCGGCCGCGGGTGCGTCCCGAGAAGAAGGCCGAGATCGACCAGGTCGGCGTCGCCACCGGCATGTACTACACGCCGGTGGGCGGCGACATCATGTTCGTCGAGGTCACGCCGATGAAGGGCAAGGGCAACCTGGTGCTCACCGGCCAGCTCGGCGACGTGATGAAGGAGTCGGCGCAGGCGGCGTGGTCGTACGCGCGGGCGCACGGCGCCGAGCTCCACATCGACGCCGACGACTTCGAGAAGGACGTCCACATCCACGTGCCGGCCGGCGCGATTCCGAAGGACGGCCCGTCGGCGGGCATCACGATGTCGACCGCGCTGGTCTCGGCGCTTTCCGGCCGTCCGGCGCGCCACGACATCGCGATGACCGGCGAGATCACGCTCAACGGTCGCGTGCTGCCGATCGGCGGCGTCAAGGAGAAGATCCTGGGCGGCGTCCGCGCGGGCATTCGCGCCTTCATCCTGCCGAAGGACAACGAGGCCGATCTCGAAGATCTGCCCGACGAGGTGCGCGAGATGATCGAGGTTTGGGCGGTCGAGGAGCTCGGCGAGGAGCTCGGCGAGGCGCAGGGCCAAAGCCAGCACCTCGCCGAGCTCCTCGACCGCCCAAACCTCGATCATCTCGCGCACCTCGTCGGGCAGATCTTCGAGATCGGCCTCGTTGTCCTTCGGCAGGATGAAGGCGCG
>JBCCOR010000554.1:0-3784 GCA_039025295.1 Acidobacteriota bacterium | reverse complement strand
CGTGCCGATGCTGCCCGCGGCGCGCGTCAAGCTCACGCGCGGCGCCAGCTCCGCGCTCTACGGTCCGGCCGGCAACGCCGGCGTGATCGACATCGTCACCCGCGCGGCGCCGACGGCGGGCGTCGACGGCGTCGTCCAGCTCGAGGCCGGCCCCGACGGCGCGCGCCGCGCCGACGCGCGCGCGGCGCGCCGCTGGGGCATCTACGGCCTCACCGCCGCGGGTTCGTACGCCGAGCGCGACGCCTTCTCGCTCGCCGACGGCGTCGCCGAAGCCGGCGCGCCGCAGGACGGCGATCGCCGCCTCAACAGCGACCGCGACGACCGCGCGCTCTTCACCAGCCTGAGCGCGACGCCCGCGCGCGGTCCGCGCTGGGGCGTGAGCCTGAACGTGCGCGGCGGCACGCGCGGCATTCCGCCGTCGGTGCTCGATCCGCGCGCGTCCGACTTCGCGCCGCGCGCGCGCTTCGAGCGGGTCGACCGCGACGCCCTCGCCCTCCACGCCGGCCTCGACGCCCTGCGCGGCGCGTGGACGCTGCGCCCGACGCTCTTCCTCAACCGCGACGACGTCGTCACCGACGGCTTCGACGACGCCCGCTTCGCCACCCAGGAGCGCGCCGGCGCGTTTCGCGAAGACGCCGTCACGCGCGCGGTCGGCGGCGGCCTGCAGCTGACCCGCCGCGCGCCCCGCACCCTCGTCACCCTCCAGCTCGACGCCCCCCGCGCCCGCGGGCGCGCCGAGGGCGTCGAAATCGTCCAGATGGGCGGCGGCGCAGGCGGTGGCGGCGGCGGCATGGGCGGCGGTGGCGGCATGGGCGGCGGCGCAGGTGGCGGCGGCGGCGGACGCGCGGTCACGCGACCGATCGACGAGAACCGCACGATCGACCAGGGCGGCGTGGCGGTCGAGCTCGAATGGGACGCGGGCGGCCCGTGGCGCGCGGTCGTCGGCGCCGGCTACGCCGCCCAGCAGCGACCCGACGCCGCCGACGAAGCCGACGTCCACGGCCTCGTCGGCGCATCGCGCGCGCTCGGCGACCGTGCGCGCCTGCGCGCCTCGTTGGCGCGCCAGATCCGCTTCCCCACCCTGCGCGATCTCTTCGCCACCGACCGCGGCAACCCGTCGCTCGCGCCCGAGCGCACGCGCCACGTCGAGCTCGGCGTCGACGTCGCCAGCGCCGACGGCCGCACGCGCGGATCGCTGGCGCTCTTCCACGTCGACGCCGAGGACTTCATCCAGGGCGTGCCCGGCGGACGGCTCGAGAACCTGGCGCGCGTGCGTCGCCAGGGCGTCGAGCTCAGCGTCGACCGTCGGCTCGGTCCGCGCACGTCGGTGCGCGCCGGCTACACCCATCTCGACGCCGAGAACCGCGCGCCCGACGCCGACGTCACGGCGATCCAGAGCCAGCCGGTCCACACCGTCGCCCTGTCGCTCGACCACGCGACGTCGTTCGGCCTGCGCCTCCGGCTCGACGCGCGCGGCGTCGCCGACCACGTCGCGCTCTCGCGCACGCGTCCGACGCGCGTCCTGGCGCTCGA
Source organism: Acidobacteriota bacterium (assembly GCA_039025295.1). Taxonomy (GTDB): domain Bacteria; phylum Acidobacteriota; class Thermoanaerobaculia; order Multivoradales; family J023; genus JBCCOR01. The sequence continues at coordinate 2,251 of JBCCOR010000554.1, read as the reverse complement.
CGACTACGCGGTGGTCGATCTGCTGATGACCCAGGCCCTGCGCGGCGATCGACTCACGCTGCGCGTCCGCGTCGACAACGCGTTCGACACCGACATCGTCGAGTCAATCGGATTCCCGGCGCCAGGGCGGACGTTCGCGGTGGGCCTGGGCATTCGCGTCGACGCGCGCTGACGGCGCGTCGCCAGCTGCGGCCGCGGGCTTGCGCGTGCGGCGGCGTCCGTCGGACGCGCTAGGATCGTCGCGACGATGACCTGATGTGGAGGAGGATCGCTGGCGATGCGTATGTTCATCAGCTACAGCCGTGACGACGCGCGCTGGGCGAAGCGCTTCGAAAAGCGCCTGAAGCCACTTACCGGCGATGGCGGCGTCCATCTGTGGCGCGACGATCGGATTCCCGTCGGCGCCGACTGGCGCGCCGAAATCGACCGCGGCCTGGCCGAGGCCGACGCCGGGCTCCTGCTGGTGAGCCCAAATTTCCTGGCGTCCGACTTCATTCTTCGGAAAGAGCTGCCGTATCTGATCGAGCGCCATCGGCGGGGCACGCTGAGGCTCTTCTGCGTCCTGCTGAAGGACTGCCTCTTCGAGGCGACGCCGCTCGCCGCGCTGCAATGCGCTCATCCGCACGACGCGCCGCTCGCCGATCTCGACGACGACGCGTGCCAAACCGCCATGATGGCGATCGCGCGAAAGATCCGCGCGGCGTCGCAGGACCGCACATCCGCGGGCGCGCTCCCGGTCGACGTGAAGGCGCTGCCCAGTTCGATCGACCCCTTGGTCGGACGCGACAGCGAACTCGATGACCTCGACGCCGTCCTCGCCGACGACGTGATCCGCATCGCGACGCTCGAAGCCTGGGGCGGCGTGGGCAAGTCGGCGCTGGTGGAGGGTTGGCTGAACCGGCTGGTGGGCGAGGACTATCGCGGCCTGTCGCGGGTCTACGGCTACTCGTTCTATCGCCAGGGCCTCGAGGGCGGCGCGTCGAGCGACGAGTTCTTCGAGAAGGCCTTCGACTTCTTCGGCGAGCCCAAGCCGCGGCCGATCCCCGCCGACGCGCGCGGACGCCGGCTCGCACAGCGCGTGCTCGACGCGCGGACGCTCCTGATCCTCGACGGCCTCGAGCCGCTGCAGGCCCCGGAGGGCGGCAAGCTGCTGGATCCCGCGATGCGCGCACTGCTTGTGGCGCTGGCCAACGCGCGGCCGGGCCCGGGCCTGTGCCTGATCACGACGCGTTTGCAGGTGCCGATGCTCCAGAAGCGCGTCGGCGCGACGGTCCAGCGCTTCAAGCTCGGTCGACTCACCGAATCCGACGGCGTCGCGCTGCTCCGGAAGCGCGGGGCGGACGGGCACGAGAAGGATCTGCGCTGGGCCGTGGGCGAAGCCAAAGGCCACGCGCTCACGCTGAAGCTGGTCGGCACCTTCGTGAAGCGCCGGCTGAAGGGCGACATTCGACGCGCGGCCGAGGTCGATCTGCTGCGGCCCGATCCCGACGGCGTGCCGCGCGCCGCGCGCGTCCTCGATGCCTACGCGCGCGTGCTCCGCGATCGCCTGGCGGGCGACGTCGTGCGGCTGCTCGGCCTCTTCGACCAGCCCGCATCAGCCGACTGCGTCGATGCGCTGCGCGATGCGCCGGTGATTCCGGGGCTGACCGATCAGCTGGTCGACGCGCTGGACGGCGACTGGCAGGAGGCGCTCACCGAGCTGCGCGAGCTGGGCCTGCTGCTCGACGACGCGGATGGCGCGCTCGATGCCCATCCGCTCGTGCGCGCGCACGCGGCGGCGCGCTTGGAACGCGAGGTGCCCGAGGCGTGGCGGATGGGACATCTGCGGCTCTATGAACATCTGACGGAGACGGCGGCGCATCGGCCCGATACGAAGGAAGGGCTGCTGCCGCTCTACCAGGCGGTGGTGCACGGGTGTCGCGCGGGGCGGGTGCAGGAGGCGTGCGATGCGGTGTATTACGAGCGCATTCGGCGCGGCGGTGAGGCATATAGCGTGAAGAAACTCGGTCTGTTCGGCTTGGATCTGACGGCGCTGGCGGCGTTCTTCGAAGCGCCGTTCACGCGCCCGCACGGGTCGCTGACCGCGGCGGATCAGGCGTGGCTGCTGAGCCAGGCGGGCTACACGCTGCGCGCGCTGGGTCGCCTGGAGGAGTCCGAGGCGCCGATGCGTGCGGGTCTTGCGATGGGTGAAGCGCAAGAGGCTTGGAAGGCAGCGGCCACCCGTGCCGGGAACCTGAGCGAGCTGAACGTG
>JBCCOR010000553.1:0-3784 GCA_039025295.1 Acidobacteriota bacterium | reverse complement strand
GCGGGCAGCGCGAGCAGCGCGCGCACGCCCCGCACCAAGCGGTAGATCTCGACTTTGTTGCGCCATTCGCGCCGCGCCAGCTGGCCCGCGCGCGGCCGCAGCAGCTGGGTCGCCGCCGCGCCGCGCTGGCGCAGCTCGCCCCAGGCGCCGCGCCGACGTCGGCTGGCGACCGGCGCCAGCGACGGCGTCATGAGCGCCCGGCCGAGCGTGACCGACGTGCCGGCGAGGGCCTCGGTCGTCTGCATCGCGATCTGCGCCATCGGTCCGAGTCGGCGCACGGCGTCGTCGACGCGCGCGGCCAGCGGCGGACGCTCCGACCACGGCGCGCGCAGCGCGTGAACGGCGTCGTCCGCCGGCGCGCGACGCGCGCGCCCGGCGGACCGATCGGTGCGGAGAGCAGCAGACGACACGGCGGCTCCGTCGGCTCAGGCCGGCGCGGCGTCGGCCGCAGCGTCAACGGCCGACTCGACCGCCGAGGCGGCGGCGTCGGCGGCGTCGCTCACGTCGTCCTTGGCGCTGCGAAAGGCGTCGCGGGTGGCATCGACGCTGCGCTCGACCGCCTCGCGCATGCGGCTCATCGCGTCGCGCGGATCGGGCGCGCGCGAGACCAGCGCCGCGACCGCGTCGACCATGCCGCTCTGCAGATGATCGCCGGCCTTGTAGAGCCCGCGGGCGGTGTCGTCGAGCTGCGATTCGGCGGCGTGGGTGACGGCGTCGAAGCTGTTGGCGGCGTGGTCGAGCCCGCGATCGCGCTCGAACAGGCGCACCATCTGGCGCGCCCCGAGGGCGGTCATGGCGAAGGAAAAACGGACGAAGGACTTGGTGGCATTGCGCATGGCTTGATCTCTCCTCGATCACAAGGGTGTTGGGTGAACGGACGAACCGTCACGAACCCGTCGGGGATGGTTGCTCACGCGGCTCTCCCCAGCAGCGCAAACCCCAGCAGCACCGACGCAGCGACGGTGAACAGGGTCAAAAACAGAGATGCGGTCGTCGCGCCCGCGGACGGCGCGAGCGCGACGGACGAAAGGTCGACCAGGGTTGCGGCAACGGCCGCGGCGGCGACCAGCGCGGCCAGGCGCGTGACGCGCGCAGCAGCAGGCGGATCGGGCGGCACACCCGAGGCGGGCGACCGCGCGGCGGCGCGGTCGAGGGCGCGGGTCAGCCGCACGGGGCCGTCGCGCAGCAGCCGGGCGCTCGCCTGACCGGCGTCGAGCCAGCGATCGGGCGCCAGCTGGCGGCGGCGCGCCTCGCGCACGAGATAGCGGCGGCAGGCGCGCTCGAGATAGTGGCCCAGGTCGAACGACGGCGCGAAGCGGGTCAACAGACCGTCGACGGCGATCGACGAGCGGATGTACTTGATGATGTCGCGCTCGGGCAGCACGCCTGTGCGGCGCGAAAGCGCCAGCATCTCGGTCATGATGCGCGTGAAGCTCGCCTGCAGGCGCCGGCCGCCGCGCGCCGCCGGCTGCGACGCGAAGCCGGCATCCGCGTCGACGTACCAGCCCGCGGCCAGCACGTCGAGACCGGCGCGGAAGGCGACCGGATCGGCGTCGGCGCGGAACGCCGAGACGCGCAGGAAATTCTCCTGGAAGAGATCCATGTCGCCCTGGGCCAGCGCCAGCGTCATCGCCAGCAGATTGCGCCGGCCGTGCCGGCTGACCACGCCGGTGATACCGAAATCGATGTAGCCGACGACATTGTCGTCGAGGATCATCAGATTGGCCGGATGCAGATCGGCGTGGTAAATGCCGTCGCGGAAGGCGCCGCCGAGGAAGTTGTCGATCAGGTGCGCGGCGAAGCGGTTGGGCTCGAAGCCGCGCTGCGCCAGCCGCCGCGGCAGCATCGCGTCGCCGCGCTCGCGGGCGCGCAGGTAGTCGAGCAGGGTCGTGCCGTCGAGGAATTCGACCGTCAGGACGCGCCGGGTCGAGAGCGCGTCGATCGCCTCGGGCACGTACTGCGTCGCCGCGCGCGACGCGATCCGCCGCAGATGGCCCATGTAGCGCGCCTCGTTGCGGTAGTCGAGCTCGTCGCGGGTCCAGCCGACGAATTCGCGCAGCGGCTCGAGCATCCAATAGAGCGGCGCGATGCGCAGGGTGCGGATGACGGCGATCGTCAGCAGCATGAGGCGGATGTCCGACCAGAACTCGGCGTCGACGTTGGGCCGCTGCACCTTGACCGCGACCTTGCGGCCGTCGGTGAGATGCGCCACGTGCACCTGGCCGACCGAGGCGGTCGCCAGCGGCGCGCGGTCGAAGTCGGCGAAACAATGCGCGGGCGGCGCGCCGAGCTCGTCCTCGACGATGCGCGCGACGATGTCGGCGTCGAAGGGATCGACCTGGTCGAGCAGCTTGAAGAGCGCGTTGCAATAGCGCCGGTCGAGGATGTCGGGCTGCAGCGCGAGCATCTGGCCGAACTTGATGTAGGTGCCGCCGAGATCCTCGAAGAGCATGCGCAGGCGATCGGGCCCGTCGACCGACGGCCCGAGCCGCATGAGCCGAGCAGGCAGGCGCCGGGCGAGCCACGCCGGCAGGCGCCCACCGCCGTCGGACGATCCGGCGAGGCGCGCGACGAGCAGCGCCGCGAGATGCAGGCCGCCGATCCAGACCAGATGCAGCAGGCGGCGCACGCCGCCGCGCAGGGCCGCCGCGCGCGGACGCGCCGACGCGCGGGTCACGCCGCCTCCGCGTCGCGTTCGAGCACCGGCGTCGAGGCCAGCACCGCGGGCGAGAGCGTCGGCGCCTCGGGATCGGCCCAGATGCGGCCGCGGAAAATGCCCGGACGCCGCGCACGCAGATCGTCGAGCGCGGCCTGCATGCGCATCTGGATGCGGCGCGAGAGCGCGCGCACGAGCGCCGCATCGTCGGCCGCGTCGGGTCCGTAGCGGCGCTCGACGTGGATCGGCGGCAGAAAGACGGTGTGCCACTTCGACGGCAGCGGCACGGGCAGGAGCGGGAACGGCGGCGCGATCGGCAGGCACGGCCACTCCATCGTCCGCGTCCACCAGCGCCACTGGACCTTGGCGACGATCGGAAAGATCTCGGCGCTGCCGACGGTGACGAAGGGCACGATCGGCGCGCGGTGGCGCAGCGCCATCTTCAGGTATTCATCGCGCCCGAAGCGGGTCAGGCGGTAAGCGTCGCGGTACGGGCGAAAGGCGCCCGAGATGCCCTCAGGAAAGATCGCCAGCAGATCGTCGGCCTCGAGCACGCGGGCGGCGTTCTCGCGGCAGGCGATGATGCCGCCGAGCTTGCGCATGTAGGGCGCCAGCCACGGCATCTTGACCAGCGACGGATGCACCAGAAAGCGCGGATGGCGCATCAGGCGCTCGGCGCACAGGCGCAGCATCATCACGCCGTCCCACGGCTGGAAGCCGCGGTGGACGCCGGTCAACACGCCGCGGCCGTCGCGCGGCACGTGCTCGAGCCCGCGCACCTCGATGCGCCACCAGCGATCGTGCATCGCGCGCAGGAACAGGCGATCGAGGCGGGCGACGTAGGCCGGATCGAGATCGTAGTCGTCGAAGCGCGGCAGCGCGGCCGCGTCGACGGCGCCGGCGCCTGGCGCGAGCGCGCGCGCGGACGCGGCCGAGGTGGGCGGCGCGCTGTGATCGCCTGCGGCGCGGATCTCCGCGCGCACGCGCCAGGCCGCGCCGTCGATCGTCACCGCGTGGCGCAGATAGGCGACGCCGTCGGGCTGGCCGTCGCAGGTCAGGCGCGCCAGCCGGCGATGCAGGCTGTAGGGCAGCGCCAGCCGACGACGGCCCGCGAGGCGCACCGCCGCG
>JBCCOR010000552.1:0-3790 GCA_039025295.1 Acidobacteriota bacterium | reverse complement strand
CGGCAGATAGCTGATGCCGCGCTTGGCGCGCAGGTACATCGGCAGATCGGTGATGTCGACGTCGCCGAGCAGCACCTGGCCGCGCCCGGGCGGCGTCAGGCCGACCACCATGTAGAAGGTGGTGGTCTTGCCGGCGCCGTTGGGGCCGAGCAGGCCGACGATCTCGCCGCGGCGGACGTCGAGCGAGACGTCGTCGACCACGGCGCGACCGCGGTAGACCTTGCGCAGATGGCGCGCCGCGAGCTGCGACGGACCTTGCACGGTCGGCGTCGGGCGGGCTGTATCGGCGTCCGCAGAAGGCGCGCCGGACGGCTCGGCGCGGCGCGACGGCTTGCGGGTACGCGCGCGAGAGGACGAAGCGGCGCTCATGACGCCGGCGATCCTACAGCAGGCTCGGCGTCGTCGGTGGCCGGTGCCGGCGGCGGCAGGGCGTCGGGCGGCAGGCGGCGCAGCTTCACTTCGCCGGCGTCGACGTCGTAGTGCAGATAGCCGCCGGTGGCTTCGCTGCCGCTGCCGTCGCGCAGCTTGACCGGCTGGCCGAACACCTCGATCTGCGCCGCCGCCGGCTCGTAGACCGCGCGGTTGCCGGTGATCGTGCGGTCGGCGCTGGGATCGCGCAGCTCGACCTGATCGATGCAGGTGAAGCGCTCGGCGTCTGCGCCCTCGAGGCCGAGCACCACGTTGAGGGTCGTGCAGCGCAGGCTGCGATCGGCCGGCGCGGCGACGCGCACGCCGTCCTGATAGGTCAGCACGCCGACGTCGTCCTGGTAGGCGAGCCGGTCGGCGACGACCTCGACCGGACCGCGCGGCGTGTTCGCCGGCGCGTCGACGCGGTCGGGCGGCGTCCAGATCGTGCGCACGCCGCCGCCGGCGGTCAGGCGGGCGGGACCGCGCCCCGTCGCCGGCTCGCCGCGCAGCTGATCGGCCAGCAGCAGATTGGCGCCGCGCCAGGCGCGCACGCTGCCGCGGAAGCTGAAGCCCTGCGGCGTGGTCGTCCAGGCGCCCTCCTCGGCCTCGACCTGCAGCGGCTCGTCGCCCTGGCCGAGGGGCGTGCGGTCGAGCGCCTCGGTGCCGCTGATCAGCACCGCGCGCACGCCGCCACGCGCGCGCGTGACGCCGGTGTCGCGGCGATGGGTGATGCGCGGCGCCAACACCTCGCCGCGCGCGCTGCGCAGCGTGACCGTCGAGCCGCGCACGTCGAGCGTGCCGGTGGTCCAGTCGACCAGGGCTTCGTCGCCGCCCGCGAGCGACAGATCGCGGTCCAGCACCGCCACCCGCTCGCGCAGCTGCAGACGCGCCAGGCCGCCGTCCTGGAACGAGGCGATCAGCGTCTCGGCGCATACCTGGCGCAGCAGGAAGGGCGGCTCGACGTCGAGCTGCTCGCGCAGCTGCAGCGGTTCGCCCCACGCCTGGGTGCCGAGCGGCCGGCCATCGACGAAGGTGGTGAGGATGTAGCGCGCGCGTAGCGCCTGGGCGAAGCCGTCGGAATGGCTCAGGCGCAGCACGGCGACGCCCGGATCGCGCGTGCTGGCGGCGATCACGGGCGCGGCGTCGTCGCCGTCCGCGCTGCCTTCCTCGCCGCCGGCGCCCGCTTCGCCGTCGCCCGTCTCTTCGATCGGCATCTGCGCCAGCACCGAGTCGCGCAGATAGCGCGCGGCCAGGCCCTCGATCGCCTCGAGCTCGGCGCGCGCCGGCTGGCCCGTGCGGTCGAAGTCGATCACCAGACGCTGACCGCGCAGATGAGTCCAGCTGCCGCCGCCGACCCGCGCCGGATCGGCGGGCGGGATGAAGAGCGCGTCGCCGCCGCCGGCCACGACGTCGTCGTCGGCCGGGGCGTCGTCCGCGGGATCGCCGGTCGCTGCACCGTCGCGCACCGGATCGCCGGCGGCGTCCGCGCGACTGCCGAGCGTGGCCGACACGTCCCAGCGCGCGAGGATCTGGCGCAGGGTTTCGCCGTCGTCCTGCAGGCGGATCGTCAGCTGGCGCGCGCGCATCTCGTCGGCGCCGCGGGTCAGCCAGACGTCGCCGAAAGCGCGCAGGATGCCGCGATCGCGGGCGTAGCTCAGGCGCAGGCAGTCGAGACGCATCGGCGGCGTGCCGGGCGCGTTGCGCACGTGCACGCCGCCGCCGAGCACCAGACGATCGGCGTCGAAGTCGACGCGCATCGCCGAGGACCGGCCGACCAGGCGGGTGCCGAGCTGGAACGCGATCGGGCCGACCGAGCCGAGCGACTGCCCCGCCCGGATCAGCTCCACCGCCTGCGCGCTGACCGCGAGATCGCCGGTGCGCATCTGTACGTCGCCGTCGAGGCGCGCTTGGCGCTCCTCGGGCCGGAAGACGGCGCGGCGTCCGACGACGTCGACCGGCTCTTCGTTCTCGCGGTAAACCGTCAGCCGGACATCCTCGAGATGGCGGTTGCCCTCGCGGTCCTGCCGCGAGCGCGCGGCCTGGATGCGGAACAGCGGCTGGCCTTCGCTGGTCTGGGTGAAGTCGAAGCCTTCGCCGCGCAGCGGATCGTCGCTGTCGCCGGCGCGGCCGTCGGTGGTCATGCCGGCCGGGGTCGCCTGCTGGCCGAATCGATAGGCGGCGAGCAGCACGCCGAGGGCGGCGATCAGCGCGATGCCGAGCACCAGCAGCAGCGGGCGCAGGCGGGCATAGGGGGAGCGCGCGCGCGCGATCTTGGGCGCGCGCTTCGGCGCGTCGGGCGTCACGGCGAAGGCTCCGCAGGCGCGTCGGCGGCGCGCGCGGACGCGGCCTGCGCGATCGGGACGATGGGCGCGATGGTCAGCGGATCGTCGTCGCGGGCCGGATCGTGCGCGCGGGCGTCGACCAGGCGCAGCACGATACCGCCGCGGTAGCGATCGTGCTCGAGATGGCCGAGCAGCTCGAACGGCGCGGCTTCGAGATCGCCACTGCGCGCCTGCCAGCCCCAGCCGAGCAGGCGCAGCGGCGGCGCCTCGCCGTCGGCCGGCCGACACAGCGCCGAGAGATGGCCGTTGCCGAAGCGGCGCGGCGGGCCGAGCAGCGTCAGCGGACCGCGCACGCGCAGCAGCGGCCGCGCGTTGCCCTGGCCGAAGGGCGCCAGGCGCTCGATCTGGTCGAGCAGCGCGGGCGTGACCTGATCGACCGTGACGCTCAGCTCGTAGCGCCGATGGCGGGTGCGCACCACGTCGAGCCAGCGCCGCGCGGCCGCTTCCCACGCGTCGCGCAGGCTGTCGAGCTCGGCGCGCGGCGCGGTCAGGCCGACCGCCTGGGCGTGGCCGCCGAAGCGCAGCAGATCGTCGCGCCAGGCGTCGAGGAAGCCGTGCAGATGAATGCCGGGCAGGCTGCGGCCCGAGCCGGTCGCGCTGTCCTCCTCCACCGCCAGCAGCAGCGTCGGCCGGTGGAACTCGCGCGCCAGCCGGCCGGCGGCGATGCCGACCACGCCGCGATGCCAGCGCTCGCTCCAGGCGACCAGGATCGGCGGCATCTCGCCGTCGGGTTGGCTCTCGGCGCGCTGCAGCACCGCCTCGCGCGCTTCGCTCACCACCTGCTGCTCGCTCGCCTGGCGATCGCGGTTCCAGCGGTCGAGCTCGGCGGCGAGCGCGCGCGCTTCCGTGCGCGAGCGGCTGAGCAGCAGCTGCAGCGCCTTGTCGGCGGCGTCGAGCCGGCCCGGCGCGTTCAGCCGCGGGCCGAGTCGAAAGCCGATGTCGGTGGCGCTGAGCGGCGGCGCGACGCCGGCGACCTCCATCAGCGCGGTCAGTCCGGGCGAGCGGGTCGAGGCCAGCGCCTCGAGGCCGAGCGCGGCGAT
>JBCCOR010000551.1:0-3800 GCA_039025295.1 Acidobacteriota bacterium | reverse complement strand
TCGCGGCCCTGGCGCTCGGCGTCGTCGTGGTGCAGGCGGCGGTGCGCTCGGGCTCGCTGATCACGGCCCATCACGCGCTCGCCCTCGGCCGCGAGGTGTGGGCCGTGCCCGGCCCGATCGACGCGCCGCTCTCGGCCGGGCCGCACGCGCTCCTGGTCGACGGCGCCGGCCTGGTGCGCAGCGCCGACGACGTGCTCGACGCGCTCTCGCTCGCCCAGCGCGCGCAGCTCACACTGCCATTCGCGCCGACCGCGTCGACGCCGCCGACCGACGCGCGCGCCGCAGCCCGCGCGGCCGCACCCGACGTCGCCGCCCTGCCGCGTCCGTCGGGCCTGGCGGGCGACGTGTGGGACGCGCTGCCCGCAGGCGGCGGCGAGGAAGCGCGCACGGCCGACGACCTGGCGAACGCGCTCGACGTCGCGGTCGCGCAGGTGCTGTCGGCGCTGCTGACCCTCGAGCTCGAGGGCCGCGTCGCGGTCGAGCCCGGACCGTGCTATCGCCGGCGCGGCTAGCGTTTTGCGCGCGCCGCGGCCGGCAGCGGTTCGGCGACGAAGACGCCGAAGCCCAGGGCCGGGCCGATCTCGCTCGGATTCGATGCCGCCGGGCAGAGCCGGGCGACGAAGGCGATCGCGCCGGCGTCGTTGATCGCGACGGGGCCCGGGAACGCTGGCGTGAAGTCGTCGCCGCGGCAGATGCGCGCCGGGCCGCGGTCGGTGCTGACGAGATCGCCGTCCTGCGCCACGCGCACCCGCGTCGTGCCGTCGTCGACGTAGAGCGCGGCGGGGACGGTGCCGAGCGGGAAGCCGCCCTCGCCGGCGACGAACGCCGTCCAGCCGTCGACGTTGACCGCGCTCAGGGTGAAGAGCGAGAGCGCGCCGATTTGTGGATCGGTGTCGTCGGCGAGGGGCGTGATTGCGCCGTTCCAGTCGACGCGCAGGAGCGCGAACGCGCCGTCGGTGCGCTGGGCGACGAAGGTGATGTCGCCCGACGCGCCTGCGGCCACGCGGGACGAGAGCGACGCGTAGGGCGACGTCGGATCGGCCGTCGCGTTCTCGACCAGCACGACGATCTCGCCCGCGTCCGAGGCGCGCGCCGTGCGCTGGGCATCGTCCGACCAGCTTGCGGTACCGGCCAGCCACACGGCGTTGCTGCCGCCGCGCGCGGGTACCAGGGCGGGAACGCCGAGGAATTCGGGCCGTCCGAAGCCGCCCTCGGGCCGCGCCGCCGGCTCGGCCGGGATGACCAGGTTGGTCCAGTGCAGCGTCTCCTCCTGATCGCGCACGCTGGCCCAGCCGGTGACGCCCGGGAGCGGTGGTCCTGGCGGCAGGATCAGCGCCTGGTAGGCCGCCACGCCGCGCTCGTCGATCTGCAGACCCGCGCGTTCGAACAGGCCGGCGCTGGCGTCCAGCACCGGCTGGGCGTCGGGCGGCTGCGCGGCGAGATCGAGGGCGAAGAGCGCCGTGCGTCTGAGGACGGCGCCCGGATCGATGACGTCGACGGAAAGCAACCACAGATCGTCGCTGCGCGTGGCGACGTCGCGCACCGGCGGGTCGTCGAACGTGCGCGACAGCGCCAAGACCGTACCGCCGTCCGCGGCGTCGCCGCGCCACACGCCGAAGCTGCGCTTGGCAGGAAACGACGCGGCGTCGGCGTAGAGGAATCCCACGCGGCCGTCGGGGCGCAGGTCGAGCAGGGCGGTGCTGTCGCCGGTCAGCCGGACGTTCGCCGGCAGGCGGTAGCCGTCGCCGAGGCCGCTGCGGGCGACGAGCGCGGGCGCGGTGAAGCCCGCGGGCAGCGGGCGGGGTTCGCCGGCCGTGAGCAGCGACGGCGTGAGGAGAAGCCAAGCAAGGCTGCGACGAAGGAAGGACATGAAACCTCCAGCGAGGATTGAGAAAGCGGGGCGTGCGACCGCGGATCGACGCCCGATGGCGATGATGCGCGCGACGCCGGTGGAGGACGGCGCCGCGCGCGGATGACGGTGGTGAGGGTGCGGTACGGCCGGGTGCTCAGGGCTGCGGCTGGACGGTGAAGATGCCGAAGCCGAGCTTGTGGACGCGGGTGCCCGGATCGTCGGTGCCCGGCAGCGGGCAGAGACGCGCCGAGAAGGCGACCGTGCCGCGGTCGTTGAGGGCCAGGTCGCCGAAGAACGTCGTGATGCGACCGTCGACGCAGATGCGCGCCGGGCCGCGATCGGTCGCGACCACGTCGCCCTCGCCCGCGACGCGCAGCGTGCGGACGCCGTCGGTGATGAACAGCGCTTCGTTCTGGTTGTTCTCCTCGAAGGCGATGATCGCCGCCCAGCCGGCGGCGTTGACGGCGATGCGCGCCGCGTCGAAGAGCGGGCCGACGCCGGGTTCGCGGCCGTCGAGCAGTTCGGTCAGCGTGCCGTCCGGGTCGATGCGCAGCAGGACCACCTGCTGGTCGACGCGTGTCGCCAGCAGCGTGGCCGCGCCCGACGACGCCGCGACGACCCGCCGCGAGAACCCCAGATAGGGCGAGCCCGGATCGAGGGTCTGGTTCTCGATCAGGACCTGCGTCTCACCGGTGTCGGCGATGCGCAGCACGCGCGCGGCGGGCGCGCCGAGATCGGTCGACCAGGTCGCCGTGCCGAGCAGCCAAATCGTCGGATCGTCGATGGCCGCCGGCATGAGCGTGGGCGTGCCGACGCTCGCCGGCGGTTCGCTGAGATCGACACCGGCGCCGAAGCGGAAGGGACGGGTCGCCAGATGCGTCACCTCGCGCCCGCGCCGCAGGCTCGTCCAGCCGAACTGCCAGTCGTCGGCCGGCGGATCGGTCACGAAGCGGTAGGCGAGTACGCCGCGCGCGTCGATCTGGAGACTGTCGCGCCCGCGCACCGGCGCGTCGCGTTCCAGGAGGGTGTGCACCTCGAGTGGGCTGCGGGTCAGGTCGAATCCGAAGAGACGATTCGTCGATGCGTCGAAAGCCTGGGTCGAGAAGGCCCATCGGCTGTCGTCGACGGTCGCGGCCTCGATCATCACGGATCCGTCGATCGGCTGCGTCAGCTGGAACACCGTGCGGCCAGACGACGCGTCGCCGCGCCAGATGCCGGTGCGCAGCGCGTCCGGGTACGGGGACGGGTCGAGGTAGGTGAAGCCGAGCTGATCGTCGGCGCGCAGGTCGAGACGGTCCGAGACGCTGACGAAGTCGACGTCGGCCGGCAGGCGAAAGCCGTTGTCGAGGCCGCTGCGGGCGACGAGCGCGGGTGCGGTGAAGTCCGCGGGCAGCGGACGGGGCTCGCCGGCTTCGAGGAGCGACGGCGTGAGCAGGAGCAGCAGGGCAAGGGCAAGGCGGACGAGAGACATGAAACCTCCAGCAGGGTTCGAACGGGCGGGACGCCCGTCGGGCGGTCGATGCCCGACAGGGATGGAACCGCGCGGCGCCGGTGGAGGACGCCGCCGCACGGCCGATGTGAACAGCGGGGTGCGCTCAGGGCGCGAGCAGCGGCTCGGCGGTGAAGACGCCCCAGCCGAGCGAGGCGCTGCCTTCGCCGTCGCGCGCGCCGGGGCCGTCGGCGCAGAGGCGGGCGGTGAAGGCGACCGTGCCGGCGTCGTCGATCGCGAGCGGGCCGGGCAGGGCCGGGAAGAAGCCGTCGGCGCAGATGCGCGCCGGCCCGCGATCGGTGGCGACGAGATCGCCGTCGCCCGCGACCCGCACCAGATCGCCGCCGTCGCCGACGAAGAGCGCCTCGCGGAAGGCGTCGGAGGGCAGAACCGTGTTCGTCGATTACGGCGCGGTATGGTGCACCACCTGCAAACGACAGGAACGCGTGATCAATGCAT
>JBCCOR010000550.1:0-3806 GCA_039025295.1 Acidobacteriota bacterium | reverse complement strand
CCGAAAGCTCCGTTCCGATACCGAGGCCGCGATCGCTCGCGTGGACCAGTGGAGTGCCGGCATCGTCGCGTGCGACCTCGACGGTCCGGCCGATGACGCGTGCGCCGACGCGACCATCGAGACCCTGGGTCCGCGGGCGTTTCGACGACCGATCACCGACGGCGATCGGATGTGGCTGCGCGCGGTCTATCAGGATGCGCTGTCGCAGCACGGATTCCGCAGCGGGATGGAGGCGATGCTCGCGAGCCTCCTGCAGTCTCCCTCGGTGCTGTATCACCGCAATGCAGGCACGGCCGTACCCGGCGTCGACGGCCTGGTGCGGCTGGGGGACGAGGGTGGCGCCGACCGCGGCGAACGCGTCGCAGAACGGCCCGGCCTGGTGGACGGCGCGGGTGATCACCACGCGCGCGCCGGCGAGCGGACGCGCGGCGGTCGGCGCGTCGGAGCGCGCGAGCGCGTTCACGAGGCATTCCCGCCGAGCGCGGCGCGCACGGCGTCGGCGCCGTCGCGGCGCATCGCGGCGAGGCAGGCGTCGGCGGCCTGCGCCGGCGTCGCGCCGACGCCGGTGCCGCGGGCAATGCGGCTGCCGTCGGTCAGCGCGATTGCGGCGTCGAGCCGGAGCGCGTCGGGATCGTCGTCGTCGGGACGCGCCCACGCCGCCAGCGGCAGCGTGCAGTCGGCGCCGAAGGCCGCGACGATGTGGCGCTCGGCCTCGGCCGCCCGCCGGGTCGCCGGGTCGTCGAGCGCGGCGCAGCGCGCGGCCGCGGATCGATCGCGCACGCACTGCAGCGCCAGCGTTCCTTGGCCGGGCGCCGGCAGCAGGACGTCGGGCGGAATCGGATGGATCGGCAGCGGTCGGCCGTCGAAATCGCGCCGATCGAGCCCCAGGCGGACCAGGCCGGCCTGGGCGAGGATCACGCCGGCGGCGCCCGACGCCCGCCAGCGCCGCAGCCGGGTGTCGACGTTGCCGCGGATCGGCGTCACCCGCAGGTCCGGACGACGCGCGAGGATCTGGCTGGTGCGCCGCAGCGAGCCGGTGAGCAGCTCGGCGCCGGCGGGCAGGTCGTCGAGATGATCGGCGACGTCGCTGATCAGCGCGTCGCGCGCGTCGGCCCGCGCCGGATAGGCCGCCACGGTCAGCGGCGCGCGCATCTGCACCGGCAGATCCTTGAGGCTGTGGACGGCGAGATCGATCGCGTCGTCGAGCAGCCGCGTCTCGAGCGCCTCGGTGAACAGGCCCTTGCCGCCGTGCTTGGCGAGGCTGCCGCTGAGCTGATCGCCCTGGCTCACGATCGGCACCAGATCGACCGTGAGATCGGCGTGGTGCGCGGCGAGCGCATCGGCGACCTGCTGCGACTGGGTCATCGCCAGCTGGCTGCGACGCGTGCCGAGGCGCAGCGCTGCGGACGACGCGCTCATCGTCGGCTCCGGCGGCGCGATGCGGGGAAAGACGGCGGGCGGGACGAACGAGATGCGGTCATGGCGTTACGGGCGCTCGGATGGCGGGTCGAGATCGAAGAGATCCTGCACCAGATCGCCGATCGCGGGATCGTCGTGCTGGCGCAGCTGGCGGGTCGGATGATGCAGCAGCTTGCGGACCAGCGCCCGCGTCAGCCGCTCGAGATCGTCGTGGGTGTCGTCGGGAAAGCGATGACGGGCGGCGTCGATCACCTGCTGGCGGATGCGCTCGGCGTTGCGCTGCAGCGCGGCGGCGACCGGCGCGTGGCCGGCGTCGCGGCGGCAGCGCGCCTCGACCCGCGCCAGCTCGTCGTCGATTAGGGTCTGGACCTTGGGCATCTCCGCCCGGCGACGGGTGAGGTTGCGCTGGATCAGATGATCGAGGGTGTCGACGTCGTGCAGGAAGAGATCGCGCAGCGTGCCGGCCGCGGGGTCGACGTTGCGCGGCACGCCGAGATCGACCACCAGCAGCGGTCGGCGACGGCGGCGCAGGGCGCTCGAGAGATCGTCGTTGGTCAGCACGGGCTCGCGCGCGCCGGTCGAGGCGACCACCACGTCGGCCGTGGTGAGCGCCTCGCTGCGGGCGGTGAACGGCACGATTTCGACGTGCGGCATCTGCGCGCGAAACGCCTCGGCGCGCTGCGCGCTGCGGTTGGCGACGCGGATGTGGTTGGCGCCGCGGTCGTAGAGATTGCGCGCCACCTGCTGGGCCATCTCGCCGGCGCCGATCATCAGTACGCTGCAGCTGGCGAGATCGCGGAAGATGCTGCCGGCCAGCTCGACCACCGCGTAGCCGAACGAGACCGCGCCGGCGCCGATGCCGGTGCGCGCGCGCGCCCGTCCGCCGGCCTCGACCGCGCCGCGCACGACGTGCGTCAGCCGCGCGCCGATCGTGCCGATCTGCTGCGCCCGGTCGGCGGCGCGGCGCACCTGGCCGAGAATCTCCGGCTCGCCCAGGATCATCGACTGCAGGCCGCACGCGACCTCGAGCAGATGGCGCGCGGCCTCGTTCTCGTGCTTGACGTAGAAACGCCCTTCGTCGCCGATCACGGGCGCGCGGTCGAGGAACGCGCGCTGCAGGCCGAGGCGGTAGGCGCTGCCGGGATCGGCCTCGTCGCGCTGGGTGCCCGAGGCGGCGCAGACGTAGAGCTCGGTGCGGTTGCAGGTCGAGATCAGCATCGCCTCGTCGACCGTCGGGGCGGCGATCAGGCCGCGCAGCAGATCTTCGGCGGCGTCGGCCGACCAGGCGACGCGCTCGCGCAGCTCAACCGGCGCGCAGCGGTGGTCGACCCCGATCAGGACGAGCGAGGCGAGCGGTGGACCGCCGCGATGGCTCAGCCGCAGCGTGTTGGCCGGGATGCTCATGCGCGCGCTGGCCTCACAGACCCCGGTCGAGATGGGAGAGGAAGGGATTGACGGCGAGCATGGCGAGCAGCACCGCGGCGAGGCCGGCGAGGCTGGCGAAGGCGAGCGTGCGGCCGTGCCAGCCGCGCTGGCGCTGCAGCAGCAGCACGACGCCGTAGAACAGCCAGGTGGCGGCGGTGAAGAGGATTTTCGGATCGATCCACCAGCCGCTGCCGAGCGCGCGCTGGGTCCACAGGCCGCCGACGATCACCGCGCCGGTGAGCGAGATGAAGCCGGTGCGCAGCGCGCCGGTCATGAGGCGCTCGATCGCTTCCAGCGGCGGCAGGCGTCCGGTGAAGAGCGAGAAGCGGCCGCGCTTCAGCTCGCGATAGCTGCGCAGGAAGAGAAAACCGTAGTGGGCGGCGATGACGAACGCGGCGTAGCCCAGCAGGCCGAGCGCGATGTGGGCGGCGAAGAGCGGATCCTGGAAGATGTCGCGCCGCGGCGGCGGGCCGTTGCGCAGCAGGGCGCCGAGCAGCACGAAGGGCGTCGCCAGCGCGAGCAGCCAGAAGCCGGTCGAGCGCTCGCCGCTGCGCCATTCGACGACGCCGTAGACCGCGGTGATGGCGAAGGCGAGGGTGAACAGCGCCTGCGAGAGATTGGCCGCGGGCAGCTGCTGCCAGCGCATGCCGAGCCCGACCAGGTAGAGCAGATGCAGCAGCAGCGTGCCGCGCAGCATGGGCGTGCTCCACGCCACCAGCCGATGGTCGGTGCCGAAAAAGCGGAAGCCGTAGGCGATGACCACCAGCAGGTAGAGAAACGGAAGCAGGACGGCGAGGGCGGTGAGCAGCGAATCAGCCACGGAGGACCCCGAAGCATGGACAAAAACGGCGCGCGGCGGATGCGCGCGCAGACCCCACCGAAGTCTTGCATAGCCGCGGTGTACGCCGTCGGGCCTACGGACCGGTGGCGGACGCGCGGGTGTCGAGCCCCCGCGGGTAGGG
>JBCCOR010000549.1:0-3807 GCA_039025295.1 Acidobacteriota bacterium | reverse complement strand
GGCGCTGACCGGCGGCACCTCGGTGCGCTGGACCGGCGAGCCGATCGACCAGCGCGTGCCGCGCTTCACGCCGGTTGCGCCGGCGGTCGAGGTGGCGCGGCCGCGGGCCTACTGGATTCCCGCCGGCTGGGCGCTGCCCGATCTGCTCGATCGACTGACGGCGCACGGCATCGAGTTCACGCGACTCACCGCGCCGCAGGCCGCACAGGTCGAGCGGCTGCGCTTCGCCGCGCCGAGCTTCGAGCCCGCGCCTTTCGAGGGCCGTATCCGGGTCCGCGCCGACGCGTCGGTGGAGCCGGCGACCGTGACCTACCCGGCGGGCAGCGTGCGCGTGGCGACCGACCAGCCGCACGGCACGCTGGCGATCGCCCTGCTCGAGCCCGACGCGCCCGACTCGTTCTTCCAGTGGGGCTTCTTCCACGCGATCTTCAGCCGCACCGAATACGCCGAGGCCTACGTGCTCGAGCCGCTGGCCGAGCGCATGCTGGCGAGCGATCCGGCGCTCGCGGAGGCGTGGCAGGCCGCGCTCGCTGACGATCCCGCGCTCGCCGACGATCCGCGCGCGCGGCTGGCCTGGTTCTACGAACGCAGCCCGTACGTCGATCAGGCGCATCGGCTGTATCCGATCGGGCGCGAGATGCCCGCCGCGTCGACCGCGGCCGAGGCGTCCGGCGACGCTGCGGTACAGTAGACGCGTGAGCGATTCCAACGACGCGTCCGCTGCCGCCCGCCCGCCGCTCGCCGACTTTCTGCCCGACGGTCGGCTCGACGATCCCGACGCGATCCTCGAGCGCTTCCTCGACTGGACGTCTGCCGCCGGCTTCTCGCTCTACGCGGCCCAAGAGGAGGCGCTGCTCGAGCTGATGGCGGGCAAGCACGTCGTGCTCAACACGCCGACCGGCTCGGGCAAGTCGCTGGTCGCCCTCGGCCTCCACTTCAAGGCGCTGTGCGAAGGCAAGCGCTCCTTCTACACCAGCCCGATCAAGGCGCTGGCGAGCGAGAAATTCTTTTCCCTCTGCGACGAGCTGGGCGCCGAGCGCGTCGGCATGTCGACCGGCGACGCCAGCATCAACGCCCAGGCGCCGGTGATCTGCTGCACCGCCGAGGTGCTGGCCAACGCCGCCCTGCGCCAGGGCACCGACGCCGGCGCCGACTACGTCGTGATGGACGAATTCCACTACTACGGCGATCTCGAGCGCGGCGTCGCCTGGCAGGTGCCGCTGATCGTGCTGCCCACCAGCCGTTTCCTGCTGATGTCGGCGACGCTTGGCAACACCGCGCCGGTGCGCGAGAAGGTCGAGCGGCGCACGGGCGTCGAGATGGCGCTGGTGGCGTCCGACGAGCGCCCCGTGCCGCTCGACTTCGACTACCGCGAAACCTCGCTGGTCGAGACCGTGCAGGACCTCGTGGGCGACCGCCGCGCGCCGATCTACATCGTCAACTTCACCCAGCGCGAGTGCGCCGAGCTGGCCCAGGGCCTGACCAGCCTGAAGATCGCCGACCGCGAGATCCGCGACACGATCAAGCGCGAGATCCGCGACTTCCGCTTTGACACGCCCTACGGCAAAGAGTGCCGGCGGCTGATCGGCTTCGGCATCGGCGTCCACCACGCCGGCCTGCTGCCCAAGTACCGCCTGCTGGTCGAGCAGCTGGCGCAGCAGGGCCTGCTGCAGGTGATCTGCGGCACCGACACCCTCGGCGTCGGCGTCAACATCCCGATCCGCACCGTGCTCTTCTCGAAGCTCAGCAAGTACGACGGCGAGAAGGTCGCGATCCTCAAGGTGCGCGACTTCAAGCAGATCGCCGGCCGCGCCGGCCGCAAGGGCTTCGACGACCACGGCAGCGTCGTCTGCCAGGCGCCCGAGCACGTCGTCGCCGGCAAGAAGGCCGCCAAGAAGGGCAAGAAGAAGCCCGGCGGCCGCGGCCCGACGCGCGGCGAGGTGTCGTGGAACGAGAAGACCTTCCAGCGCCTGATCGAGCGGCCGCCCGAGACCCTGCGCTCGCAGTTCCGCGTCAGCCACGGCATGGTGCTCAACCTGCTGCAGTACGACGCCGAGCAGAACCTGCCCGAGCGCGACAACTTCGACTCGCTGCGCGATCTGATCGCCCGCTGCCACGAAGACGACAAGACCAAGCGCCGACTGATGCGCGAGGCGGCCGTGATCGTGCGCTCGCTGCACCGCGCCGGCATCATCACGATGCAGAAGGACAGCCGCACCGAATACCGCTGGGTGGTGGTCAACGACGAGCTGCAGTGGGACTTCTCGCTCCATCAGACGCTCTCGCTCTACCTGGTCGAGGCGCTCGAGGCGCTCGAGCCGGCGGATGAGGACTACGCCCTCGACGTGCTGACGCTGGTCGAGGCGATTCTCGAGAACCCGCGCGTCGTGCTGCGCAGCCAGATCCACAAGGCCAAGGGCGAGCTGATCGCGCGGCTCAAGGCCGAGGGCGTGCCCTACGAAGCGCGCATGGAGCGGCTCGAGGAGGTCACCCATCCGATGCCGCGGCTCGACTTCGTCGAGGCGACCTTCGAGGCGTTCCGGCAGATTCATCCGTGGGTGCGCGGCGACACGCTGCATCCGAAGTCGATCGGGCGCGACATCTACGAGCGCTACGCCAGCTTCGACGAATACGTCCGCTATCTCGGCCTGCAGCGCTCCGAGGGCGTCGTGCTGCGCTACCTCAGCCAGCTCTACCGCACCCTCGCCCAGAGCGTGCCCGAGCGCGCCAAGACCGAGACGGTCTACGACGTCCAGAGCTTCTTCCGCACCCTGCTCGAGCGCATCGATTCGAGCCTGCTCGAAGAGTGGGAGCGCATGCTCCATCCCGAGCTCGAGGTCGATCCGGCGCAGGCCGAGGCCCATCGCCAGGAGCTGCGGGTCTACGAGCTCTTCCACGATCCGAAGGCGTTTCGCGCGCGCGTTCGCGCCGAGCTCCATCAGCTGGTGCGCGCGCTGGCGCGGCAGGACTACGAAGAAGCCGCGCTCTGCCTGCGCGCCGACGATCCGGCGCACCGCTGGGACGCGGACGCCCTCGCCGACGCGCTGGCGCCGTTCCACGACGACTACGAACGCCTGGTGTTCGACCACGACGCGCGCCGCGCCGACCGCACGCTGGTGCGCCCCACCGGCACCCGCACCTGGGACGTGGCGCAAACCCTGGTCGATCCCGAGGGCGACAACCGCTGGGCGGTCGAGGGTTCGATCGACCTGCGCGATCCCGAGCGCCTCGACGGTCCGCTGCTGACGCTGCGCCGCATCGGCGTCTGAGCGCCCGGTGCGCGTCGGCGCGCATCGACGGGCGGGAAAATGGACCTTGTTACGTTTTTCGTTACGTCGATCGATCTCTCTGGATGAGGAGGCAACCTGCCGGCCGTTCGTTTTTTCATGTTGATATGTCAGTATGTGCTCATAGCTTGCAATGGCGGCCAACGTCGCGTCTGGCACAGGCGACACGACAGCTGGGGGGCTGCGAGATGGACCATGACGAGAAGGCGACGGCGATGTTTCGTATCGACCGCTCGAACGAAGTACTGCTGCGCGACGGGGACGAAATCGCGCTGCGGCCGAAAACCTGGGCGGTGCTGTGTGCGCTGATCGACCGGCCCGACCAGCTGTGCAGCAAAGACCTGCTGCTCGACGAGGTGTGGCCCGACACCTTCGTCACCGACACCGTGCTCAAGGTGTGCATCCGCGAGCTGCGCCAGGCGCTGGACGACGATCCCAAAGCGCCGCGCTTCATCAAGACGATCCCGCGCAAGGGCTATCGGCTGATCCGGTCGATCCCCGTTGTCGAGCCATCGGCCGC
>JBCCOR010000548.1:0-3812 GCA_039025295.1 Acidobacteriota bacterium | reverse complement strand
CCTCGACCTCACCGTCGATCCGCAGCCCGCCGGTCGGCAGCAGGTTGCCCACCGACGACAGGCGGAAGCGGGCGTAGCTGGTCGACTGGGTGAGCGCGTCGCAGGACTACACCCTGCAGATCAAGGGTGTCGACTTCGGCGATGCGCCCGACAGCTACGGCACCACCCAGGCCGTCGACGGCGCGCGGCACACGATCGTGCCGGGCTTCTCGCTCGGCGCGACCGAGGACGGCGAGCCCGACGGTCAGCCGAGTCCGGCGGCCGACGGCGACGGCGACGACGAAGACGGCGTGGTGATCGTCGGCGGCATGGTCGACGCATGCACGACGGGCAACGCGCTCGACGTGATGCTCACCGACGCCAACCTGACCGGTGCCGCGCTGCTCGACGCCTGGATCGACTGGAACGGCAACGGGACGTTCGACCATCCGGTCGAGCATCTCTTCCTCGGGGCGAGCGCGCCGCTCGCGCCGGGACCGAACGCGCTGATCTTCGACGCGCCGTGCGACGCCATGGGTCAGTCGACCACCTACGCCCGCTTCCGCCTGTCGTCGACCGGCGGGCTCGCGCCCACCGGCCCGAGCGCGGACGGCGAGGTCGAGGACTACATCACCCAGATCCAGGGCTCGGACTACGGCGACGCGCCGTCGCCGTACCCGACCCTGCTGGCCGACGACGGCGCCCGTCACACGGTGCTGTTCACCGGCAACCCGACGCTGGGTGCGGCGATCGACATGGAGCCGGACGGTCAGCCGGAGGCGAGTCATCTCGGTGACGACGCCAACGGTGCGACCGACGACGAAGACGGCGTCACGCTGCCGGGCGTGATGGTGCCGGGCGAAACCGTGACCCTGCCGGTGACGGCCGGAACCACGGGCGGCAACCTGAGCGCGTGGATCGACTGGAACCGTGACGGCGACTGGGCCGATCCGGGCGAGCAGATCGCCGCGGATCTCCCGATCGGCGCCGACGGCAGCCAGTCGCTGACGGTGGTCGTGCCGGTCGACGCGGACCCGGGTGCCTCGTGCGCACGTTTCCGCTTCTCGTCCGCCACCGGCCTCACGTCGACGGGCGGCGCGCCCGACGGCGAGGTCGAGGACTACGCGGTGGCGATCGGCGTCGAGTTCCCGATGATCGCAGTGGCCAAGCGTCTGGTCGATGTGCAGGAGACCGCGATCCCGGGCACCTTCGCGGTGCGCTACCAGATCGAGCTCCAGAACACCGGCAACGTGCCGCTGTCGACGGTGCAGGCGACGGTCGATCTGGCCACCGCCTACAGCCAGGCGATCGACTGGCGGGTGCTGAGCGTGCTCAGCGCCGACCTGACGCCGAACGCCGGCTACAACGGCGCGTCCGATCTCTTCCTGCTGGCCGGCATCGACGTGCTGCCGGTGGGGGCGCTCGGTGCGATCGAGCTGACCGTCGAGGTCACGCCGGGATCGTTCCTCGGACCGTACCAGTGCACCGCGATGGGCAGTGGTCTGAGTCCGACGGGCACCACGGTCGACGACCAAAGCCAGAACGGTCTGGATCCCGATCCGGACGGCGACGGCGATCCCAACAACAACCAAGATCCGACCGACGTGCTGTTCCCGGAAGGCGACATTCCGGAGATCCCGACGGTCGGCGAGATCGGCCTCATGCTGCTGGCCCTGCTGCTCGCGCTGATCGGCGCGGGCGTCATCGGCCGGCGGCCGACGGCCTGATCCGTCACCGAGGGCGATCGGGCGGCGCGTCGACGTCGCCCGGCCGCCCGGGCTGATCCAGCCCCACGAACCCCCCACCCTGCCGTCCGGCGGGGTACCCCCCACTTGCTCCGCCTCGCACGAGGTGGATCCATCCGACCCTCCGCGTCCCGCCGCCCGGCGGGATGATCCTCAGCCCCGCCGCAAGGCGGGGCCCTTTTTGTTTGCGGCAGCTGGTCGCCGTCGCGCGGATGGGTGATGATGGGGCGATGGTCGAGTCGACGTTTCCCGCCGCGCCACCGCCGTGTCCGCTCGTCGTGGTCCGCCACCGGCCGGCCGGTGCAGCGCGCGCGCGCTGGCTGCGCTTCACGTGCCCGATCGCGATCTTCGACGCGCGCGATCCGCGCGAGGTGCCGGCGCTCGTCGACGCCCTCGACGACGCGGTCGCCGGCGCCGGCCGCTGGGCGGTCGGCTGGTTCGGCTACGAGGCCGCGTCGGGCTTTGATCCGGATCTGCGCACCCATCCGCCCGACCGCGACGGGCCGGCCGTCGCGCGCTGGTGGCTTTTCGACGCGCCCGACGCCGCAGCGGACGATCCGGCCGCGCTGCTCGATGCCGCCTGGGACGCCGCGAATCCTGCGCCGCCCGACGACGCGCTCGACTGGACGCCCGCCTGGTCGGCCGCGGCCCACGCGGCGGCGGTGACGCGCGTGCGCGCCGCGATCGCGCGCGGTGAGACCTACCAGGTCAACCTCACGTTTCCGCTGCGCGCGCCGCTGAGCGCGAAGCAGTGCGCGACCGCGGCGATCGCACGGCGCTTCGTGCGGCTGTGCCGCGCCCAGCCGTCAGGCCACGGCGCGCTGCTGATCGACGACGACCACGCCGTCGTCTCGCTCTCGCCCGAGCTCTTCCTGCGCCGCGACGGCGATCGCCTGCGCGCGCGGCCGATGAAGGGCACCGCCCGGCGCCGACCGTCGGCCGCGGCCGACGCCGCCGCGGCTGCGCGGCTGCGCGCCTCGGCCAAGGAGCGCGCCGAGAACCTGATGATCGTCGACATGATGCGCAACGACCTCGGCCGGGTGGCGCAGCCCGGCAGCGTGCGCGTGCGCGATCTCTTCGCGCTCGAGCGCTACGCCACGGTCCATCAGATGACCTCGACCGTCGAGGCGCGGGCGCGGCGCGGCCTGACCCTGCGCGCGCTGCTCGAAGCGACCTTCCCCTGCGCCTCGGTGACCGGCGCGCCCAAGCGCAGCACCATGGCGCATATCCGCGCGCTCGAGCCTGCGCCGCGCGGCGTCTACACCGGTGCGATCGGCGTGCTCGCGCCGGGGCGGGCCACGGGCGGCACATCGTGCACCGACGTCCAGCTCAGCGTCGCGATCCGCACGCTCGAGATCGATCGACGGCGTCGGCGGGCGCGCTACGGCGTCGGCAGCGGCATCGTCTGGGACGCCGAGCCCGCGGCCGAATACGCCGAGTGCCAGGCCAAGGCGCTGCAGCTGCGCGCCGCCGCGCCGCCGACCTTCGCGCTGCTCGAGACGATGCGCTGGCGGCCGCACCCTG
This sequence comes from Acidobacteriota bacterium, assembly GCA_039025295.1. GTDB lineage: Bacteria > Acidobacteriota > Thermoanaerobaculia > Multivoradales > J023 > JBCCOR01. The sequence goes on along the minus strand of JBCCOR010000548.1, from coordinate 564 downwards.
CCGGCCTGCGCGCGGCGGCGCAGCATCGCGCGCGGCTGATGGCGAGTGCGCGGTACTTCGGCTTCGCCCACGACGACGCGGCGATCGCGCGCGCGCTCGACGACGCGCTCGCCGCACTGCCGCCGACGCGCCACCGCGTGCGGCTGACCCTGGCGCGCGACGGCGCGGTGACCGTCGCCGCGGCGCGCATGCCGCGACCGGCCGCGCGTCCGACCTGGACGATCCGCCTCGACGACCGTCCGATCGACCGCGAGGATCCGTTTCTGCACCACAAGACCACGCATCGGATCGTCTACGATGCGGCGCGCGCGCGCCATCCCGACGTCGACGAGGTGATCCTGTGGAACGCTGACGGCCAGCTGACCGAGGGCACGCGCACCAACCTGCTGCTGCGCATGGCGCCGGACGACTGGCGCACGCCGGCCGCGTCGTGCGGCCTCTTGCCGGGCGCGGCGCGCGCGGCGCTGCTGGCCCGCGGCCGCGTGCGCGAGGCCGTGCTGACGGCGGACGATCTGCGCCGGGCCGAGGCCATCGTGCTGATCAACGCCCTGCGCGGCCATCTGG
>JBCCOR010000547.1:0-3815 GCA_039025295.1 Acidobacteriota bacterium | reverse complement strand
CGTCGGAGCTCTTCGGCGCCGAGAAGGGCGCGTTCACCGGCGCCGACCGCGCGCGCAGCGGCCGCTTCGCGCGCGCCGACGGCGGCACGGTCTTCCTCGACGAGATCGGCGAGACCCCGGCCGAGGTCCAGGTGCTGCTGCTGCGCGTGCTCGAGACCGGTCGGCTGCGCGCGGTCGGCGGCGACGCCGATCGCACCGTCGACGTGCGCTGGATCGCCGCGACCGACGCCGATCTCGACGCCGCGATCCAGGCCGGTAGCTTCCGCGCGCCGCTGCTGCATCGCCTGAGCGGCTACGAGATCCGGCTGCCGCCGCTGCGCGCCCGGCGCGACGACTTCGGCCTGCTGCTGCGCCATTTCCTCGCCCAGGAGCTCGAGACGGTCGGCGAGTCGCATCGCCTGGTCCAGACCGACGATGAGCGGCTGCGCGGCCGGCGTCCGTGGCTGCCGGCGGCGCTGGTCGCGCGACTGGCGCGCTACGCCTGGCCGGGCAACGTGCGCCAGCTGCGCAACGTCGCCCGCCAGCTGGTGATCGCCAACCGCGGCCGCGCGCAGCTGCAGATGACGCCCGAGCTGGCGCGTCGGCTCGGCCTGATCGACGCGCCGATCGAGCTGCACGCAGACGGCGATCCGGCCGCCGTCGCGTCTGCGCCGGCGGCGGCACCGCCGCCGACGCCGCCGCGCCCGCGTCAGTCGTACCGTCCGCCGGAGGACGTCTCGGAAGACGAGCTGATCGAGACGCTGCGGGCCCACGCCTTCCGCCTCAAGCCGGCCGCCAAGGCGCTCGGCATCTCGCGCACCTCGCTCTACGCCCTGATCGCGCGCTCCGACCGCGTGCGCAAGGCGCGCGATCTCGACCGCCCGACGATCGAGCAGGCGTTGGCCGATCACGACGGCGATCTCGGCCCGGCCGCGGCCGCCCTCGAGGTCTCGCGCGACGGCCTGCGCCGCCGCATGACCGAGCTCGGGATCTAGCGACAGGCGGCCGCGCAGGGGCGTCGACCGCGGACGGCGGCTCCAGACGGATCGTTGACCGCGCCGTGGAACGATTGCAGCGTCCCCGCTCTATCTTGTATTGCGCTGTGCCGAGCCTCTTGCCCACGTGCTGCTGAAGGAAAAACACGATGCTGTCCCCATTCCTGCTCGCTCCGTCCCGCCGCGCGCTCGCGCTCGGTGCCTGCCTTCTCCTGCTCGCCGGTCTCGGCGCGCCGCGCGCATTCGCGCAGGCCGCTGGCAGCGCGTTCGTCGATATCGCCGGCGATCCCGCGTCCGGCCTCGACTACCGGCGCACGCCGTCGGCCAGCTCGGCGATCCTCGACGCGTTCAAGCAGCAGAACCCGGTCACCACCGCCGATCTCGAGGGCGCGCCGCTCAAGTCGCGCGGCGCGCCGGGCGTTGCGCTGGCCGACTTCGACGACGACGGCGATCTCGATCTCTACGTCACCAACGGTCCGGGCACGCCCAACAGCCTCTTCACCAACCAGCTTGCGGAGTCCGGCACGCTGCGCTTCGTCGACGTCGGCGCGGCGAGCGGCGCCGGCGCCGTCGATCAGGATTCGACCGGCGTCTGCTACGGCGACGTCGACAACGACGGCGACGCCGATCTCTACGTGCTCGGCAACGCTGAACCCAACCGGCTGTTCGAGAACCTGGGCGGCGGCGTGTTCGCCGACGTCACGCCCACCGCCGGCGTCGGCGGCGGCGATCTGACCTCGACCAGCTGCGCCTTCGGCGATCTCGACGGCGACGGCCTGCTCGATCTGGTGGTCGCCAACGCGTGGGACTGGCTCACGCCGCTCGGTCTGTTCGTGCCGTTCACCTTCGACGAGCCCAATCTCCACTTCCGCAATCTCGGTGATCTCGTCTTCGCCGACGTCAGCGCGACCTCGGGCCTGCAGGACAACGCCTTCGCGCCGCCGTTCACGGGCTTCCCGGCCGTGACCTGGGCGATCGCCATCGTCGATCTCGATCTCGACGGCGACGGCGACGTGCTCATGGCCGACGACCAGGGCAGCGTGCCGCAGACGTCCGACGGCGGCGTCGACCGCGGTCAGCTGCGCTTCTTCGAGAACGACGGCTTCGGCCAGCTCACCGACGTCACCGTCGCGAAAGGGCTCACCGAGACCGGCGGCTGGATGGGCCTCGACTTCGGCGACTTCAACTGCGACGGCCGGCTCGACATCTTTGCCTCGAACTTCAGCGACTTCACGTCGCTCTCGCAGAGCGGCGGCACGGCGCCGATCGGTCGCTTCCCCTCGCGCTGGTACCTGGCCGACGCCAGCGGCGGCTACGTCGCGCCCGATCTCGGCGCGGTCGGCACGACGCCGTTCGGCTGGGGCACGGGCGTCTTGGATCACGACGGCGACGGCGATCTCGACATCGTCTACCACGGCGGCATGGACCTGATCTTCTTCGTCGACGCGAGCAACGCGGGCGTGCTGCTCGAGAACCAGAACTGTACGGGCACCTTCGTGCGCGGCGCGGGCGCTGATCCGGCGGTCGATCATCAGCGGCGCAACGTCCAGGGCGTCGCCGTCGGCGATCTCGACGGCAACGGCTTCGACGACGTGGTCTCGGTGTCGAACTTCGACGCACCCGCGTTCTTCCCGCTGCTGCCGGTGCCGAACAATCCGTCGACCGTCTTTGCCGAGGCGGCCTTCGTGCCGACCTACGCGCCCGGTCCGGGCCCGGGTGAGTTCACGTACGCGGGCCTGGTCTACGACGACGGCTCGCTCGCCGTCGAGCTGAACGCCGGCACGGCGGCCGGCACGGTGCAGATCGCGCTGGTCGGCGGAGCGGCGCTGGTCAGCGGCGGCCAGGCGCCGCGCGACGGCATTGGCGCCGTCGTCGCCGTCACGCCGCGCGGTTCCGCGACCCCGGCGATGATGCCGATCGCGGGCGGCTCGTCGTATGCCTCGCAGCACAGCCTGACGGCGACCTTCGGCCTGGGCGATGCGCGCCGCGGCGCGGTCGACGTGCTGTGGCCCGGCGGCACGCGCAACCGGCTCTACGGCGCGCGCGCCGGCGAGCGGATCGTCTTTCCGGAGATCCCGTGCAGCTACGACGACGATTCGCTGTCGCGTCGTCAGTACGTACGCTGCGTCGACCGCGCCCTGCGCCAGCTGCGCCGCGCCGACGTGATCGATCGCCGGGATCGGGCGCGCCTGCGCGCGAGCGCGCTGCGGGCGTATCGCGCGTCACGCTGACGCGCGTTCCCCGTATCGCGCGTCGCGCTGACGCGCGTTCCCCGCAGCCGGATCGCCCGCGCCCGTGTCCACCGCGGACGCGGACGATCCGGCCACGCATCGGTCCGTGACCCGTCAGCCGACGACGCTCGACCAGGCCGAGAGATCGCCCGACTCGAAGCCGCTGGCGAAGATCTCATTCGTCGATCCGCCCAGGAAGCCGATCGGCGGCGCGCTCCCAGGTGTGTAGAAGCGTCCGAGATTGGGCAGGACGGTCGCGAGATCGCTGTCGGCGACGCCGAACCAGCTCGCCAGCTCGGCGAAGTATTCGTCGCACGAGGTGGTCGGAATCAGGCGACCGCGGCCGGTGTCGAGCGGGTTGTCGGCGTAGAGCTGCGGGTACGTGCCGTAGATCTCGCCGCCCGCGACCGGACCGCCCATGATGATGTGGTTGCCGCCCCAGGCGTGGTCGGAGCCCTGGCCGTTCGACGTCAGCGTGTGGGCGAGATCGGCGCGCAGCAGGACGTCGTGACCTTCACCGCGTCGGATTTCGCCCGCACGCTGACGTCGAACGGCCAGGGCTCCGACCACGCCTGGGGCGGCAACCACATCATCATGGGCGGTCCGGTCG
>JBCCOR010000546.1:0-3826 GCA_039025295.1 Acidobacteriota bacterium | reverse complement strand
CTCGACGCGGTCGCGGCGCACTACGCGGCCGGCGCCGAGACGCCGATCACCGGCCAGATGATCGCCGACTTCAACCCTGGCGTCACGGCCGCGGTCGGCGCCGTCTATCTCATTCCGCCGTTCACCTACGTGGTCGCCGCCGCGCCGGATCCGACCGCCGCACCGGGCAACACCTTCGCCGCGATGGCCGCCTACTATCCGTCGTCGATCGACCAGCTGGCGACCTGCGCGGCCGACGTCGCCAACCTCTTCCCGAGCAGCACGCAGCTGCGCATCGACGGTCAGATGTTCGATCTGCGGCCGGAGCTCGGCCCGGCGAACGTCGGCATCGCGCTCGAGCGCGCCAACCTCGGCGAGCCGGTCTGGCCCGACAACCCGACCCAGCCGCAGAAGGACGCCTACGCCCAGGCGACGATGTTCTCGCTCTACTCGCTGCTCTCGACCGGCCTGGCGGACAACGTCTTCTACGACGTGAGCCCGTTCAGCCAGCCGTTCGGTCCGCAGGACTTCAGCGATGCCCCGAGCGACGCGTCAGCGTTCGACAGCCACGCGCGCCGGCTCGCGCGGCGCCGGCGTGCGTTCGACGCCGCGGTCGAGGCCGACTACACCTACCGCCAGTCGATCGGCATTCCGGCGGCGCTGGCCGCGGTCAACGCCGCGCCCGCGGGCGCGGCGGCGCCGCTCGACGCCGCGCTCAACCCGTACCTCGGCGTCGGCGCCCCGACCCAGGCGGCGCTGCGCTGGCAGGATCTCTTCGGCAACACGACGGTCACGCCGTTCGTCGCACCGGCGGCGGACTACGCGGGCGCGCTCAACGGCGCGGTCGTGCCGCTGCGCTACGGCGATCGCCTGATCGGGCTGTCGGACTGGCGCAACACCCGCGCCAGCTACGTCTACAGCGCCGGTGGCGGCAGCCCGGCGCTGGCGCTCGGCATCGCACTCGACGCCGCCGCCTACGCGGGCGACGACGGCGCGGCGCGCGCGCAGGAGGATTTCGGGCTCTACCGCCAGATCTACTTCCAGCTCAACCAGAACTACGACGGCCAGAAGGTGCCCGGCGTCGACGGCCAGGCGGTCGCCATGCAGCTGCACAACAGCCTGACCGGCGGCCAGCCGATCGACCTCGACGACCCGCAGTCCGCCCAGGTGCGCGACTTCGCCCGCGACGCCGCGCTGTACCTGAACGCGATCGCCATCGGCGCCGCGGATCCGCCGCCGGCGCCCGAGACGACGCTCACCTTCCCGGTCGACGTCGCCGGCATCGTCGACGACACGGTCGTGCCGCTCGACGTCAACCTGACCTTCGTTCGCCAGGCGGTGCTCACCGAGCCGACCGTGGCCGCGCTGGCCGACGGCCTGGCGGTCGAGTCGCCGATCGGCCCAACGCCCGATCCGGGCGGCGACACCGCCGCGTACACCACCTTCGCCGCCGCTCTCGAGGCGATCTTCCAAACCGACGCCTGGTTCCTGCGCGTCGGCGAGGGCCTGCGCGAGGCCGGCGCCACCGACGACGCCCGCGATCAGCAGCTCTTCACCGTCCGCTTCGGCAAGCAGGCGGGCCAGGGCGTGTACTTCACCGTCGGCGACGCGCCGAGCTACTACGCCCCGGCGCCGGTGGCGACCACGCTCGAAAGCGACACGGTCACGATCGCGCAGTACCCGAGCGGCACCACCGAGCAGCTCGACTTCACCGCCGTCGATCTCAACCTCTGGTTCCAGACCTATCTCGACGGCATCGACACCTTCCTGTCGGCGACCTACAGCCCGCACGCGTTCATCCTCGACCAGCTCGAGGGCGTCACGGATCCGCTCCGCGACGGTCAGCTCGGCCGCGTGCTTCAGACCAAGCAGTCGCTGGCCGACACGATCAGCGCGTCGGTGCTGCCGATCCTCTCGACCAGCGCCACCGACGACGCCACCCGCGCCTCGGCGCAGGAAACGCTGCGCCAGCGCCTGCTCAACCAGATCGGCGTCGCCTACGCCGCCGGCGCGGTCACGGTCTTCGGCCTCGACAGCGTGTCGGGCGCCCCGCCGTCGACGCCTGCCGGTCCGCCGAACCTCTACGGTCAGCCCGGCGGCACGATCGCCGGCCAGGCGATCGACAACGAGAACTACAGCCTGAGCGCGGCGCGCGTGCCGCTCGGCCCGGTCGAGACGCCGCAGGGCGCAACGGTCGCGCCGCGACTGGCGTTCGTGTTCAGCTCGAAGAACGTCACCACCCAGCCGTTCGTGGCGCTCGACCAGGCGACGCTCTCGATCAGCCACATGGAGATCGATCGAACGACCGTTCCCGGCATCGAGGGCTACGTGCAGAGCCGCTGGCTGGCGTTCGTCAGCGGGCCGTTCGACGTGCCGCTCGGCGCCAGCACGCTCGACATCCCGGTGCTCAACCGCACCCTGCCGACGCCGCCGACGATGCTCGCGCAGTCGGCCGACAAGCACGTGCTGAACCCGTCGACGCCGACCGAGCTGGCGCAGTGGGACTACGCCTTCCGCTACCTCAACCAGCAGGCGGCGCAGGACGCCGTCCTGACCGAGATCCAGCTCAACCGTCCGCAGAGCGCCGGCCTGGCCAGCCGCGCCCTCGCTGACGGGCCGTCGCTCTTCGAAACCCTGGCGCAGTTCATCACCACGTATCCGGCGATCCTCGCCGACTTCAACGCCCATCTGGTGGCGATCGACGGCGCCGGCGGCGACGCCCCCAACCAGGCGCCGGCGGCGGTCGCGGTCAAGGCGTTCGCCGACGCGGTCGAGAACGTCGCCATCGCCTACGCCGCACACATGCAGGGCGTGGCCCAGGCGCTGGCGATCGCGCCGCAGCTGATCACGGTCCGCTTCCGCTCGCTGCTGAGCAACGCCGACGGCCAGGCGCGCAGCGATCTGCTCAACCTGACGATCAACGATCAGGCGGCGACGTGGAATCCGGGGACCGGCACGATCACCGCGGGCGCGATCACCCTGCCGCAGACCGTGATCGAGATCGATCCGGGCGACTACGAACCGGAGCCGGTCACGCCGCTGCCGCCGAACGTCGACGTCTCGTATCGCTACCGCAGCCGCGCGCCGAGCGGCGAACCGACGTACCTGCCGTACGACCAGGCGCAGCAGGACCCGAACCGCACGATTGCGATGCGCGGGCTCGACGCCCTGGCGCATCAGAGCGGCTGGTCGTCGATCGAGGTCGAGCGCAATCTCGTGCTCTTCCCGCTCGCCGACATCGGCAGCGTGTCCACCAACCCGGCGTTCCGCTTCCAGACGCCGGTCGTGCGCTTCGCCAACCCGATCATCCCGCGCCTGGTCTACGCGTCGTACGACCTCGCCGCGACCCCGGGCGGTTCGACGACGCTCCAGGACGAGCTCGACGCCTTCTTCGCCGCGCTCTACGCCGAGGGCACGGGCGCGATCGACGTCAAGATCTCGATGGAGGGCCTCTACGCCTACGCGCTGGTCAGCGTCGACGGCGTGCCGCGGGTGCGGCTGCCGGTCGATCTGCTGCCGCCGACGCTGTCGCCGGTCGATCCGAGCCAGCCGCCGGCCTTCGTCGCACCTTTTGCCGACGCGGTCGACACCTGGCGCAGCGCCAACAACCCGACCACGTCGGGCGACCCGACGCTCGACATCCGCTTCGAGGCGTTCAGCAACGAAAGCACCACCAAGCAGCCGCTGCTGAAGATCGATCGGTTGGTGTACGCGATCGACGACTGAGCCAGGCGGCGGTCGGCGTCCGGCGGCGGTCGCCGGCAGCGCGCCGTCGTGGGGGGGGCCCCCCGGGGCCCCCCGGCGCCCCAACCCCGGGCGCGCGACCGACCCCCGCGGGGGGGGGGGG
>JBCCOR010000545.1:0-3833 GCA_039025295.1 Acidobacteriota bacterium | reverse complement strand
CGTTCGCCGCGGTCGGCGCCACCGTCGTCCGCCTGCCGCTCCTGGCCTGCACGCCGCCCGCGGACGACGCGCCGCTGCGCGCCGCGCTGGCGCCGGAAGACGGCAGCGCCACCGCGACGTGGACGGTGTTCACCTCGCCCAACGCGGTCGACGCGGTCTGCGACGTCTGGCTGCGCGCCACCGGTCGTCCGCCGGAGGAAGCGCCGGCGCTGGGCGGTCGCCTGGCCGCGGTCGGCCCGGCCACCGACGCGCGCCTGGCGATGCGCCTGCGGCCGGCCGACCTCGTCGCGCCGCCGGGTCGCGAGCAGGCGTTCGGCCTGCTCTCGACCCTGCTGCCGCAGCTCAGCGACGCCGATCACGTGCTCGTGCCGCAGGCCGCCGACGCGCGGCCGACGCTGGTCGACGGTCTGCGCGATGCCGGCATCTGGTGCACCGCCCTCGTCGCCTACGACAAGGGCCTGCCCGCCGACGCCGCGTCCGACGCCCGTCTGCTCTTCGCCGACGACGGGCCGCTCGGCTGGGTGACCTTCACCAGCCCGCGGATCGCCGATCACTTCGCGTCGCTCTTCGGCGCGGCGTGGCCGGTGCGCCGCGCCAGCCTGCGCGCGGCCGCGATCGGCCCGGTCACCGCCGCGCATCTGGCCGCGCTCGGCATCGAACACGTCACGGTGGCAGCGCGCCCCACGCCCGCCAGCCTGGTCGACGCCGTCGTCGGCGCGGCGCGGGAGATGCGATGAGCGTCGCCGGCGGCAGCCGCTGGGCGCGGGTTCTCGCGCTCGCGACGCTGCTGAGCGCGCTGCTCATCGGCGGGCTGCCGCGCGCCCACGCGCACGAGCTGACGATCAGCGACGGCCTCCTGATCGTGCGCGGCGACGGCGGCGTCCAGCTCGATCTGATCGTCGATCTCGACGCGCTCGCCCTCGGCGTGGCGCCGAACGCGCCCGGCGACGAGCTGGTCGCCGCGTTCGAGGGCATGACGCCCGACGAGCGCAGCAAGGAAATCGCCCAGCTCGCGCGTCAGCTGTCCCGGATCGTGCGCCTGGTCGTCGACGGCGAGCGGCTCCGGCCGCGGGTCAGCTTCCCCGAGCATCCCGGCGACGGCACGCCGGCCGTCCCGGCGTCCGCCGACGAAGAGCCCACCTACCTCGGCCTGCGGGCGCGCTTCGAGGCGACGCTGCCGGCCGATGCCGAAGCGATCCGCGTCGGCACCTCGAAAATCCTGCCGCCGGTGCAGCTGACCTGGCTCGATCAGCGCCATCTGCAGGGCCGGCGCGAGCTGCTGCCGCACGGCGATCTCAGCGCGCCCTACGCGCTGCAGGCCGATCTCGACGCGGCGTCGGTCAACCGCGGCGCCGTCTTCGGCCCCTACGTGCGCCTCGGCGTGCTGCACATCGTGCCGCGCGGGCTCGACCACATCCTGTTCGTGCTCGGCCTGTTCCTCTTCTCGGCCCGGCTCGTGCCGCTGCTCGCCCAGGTGACCGCCTTCACCCTCGCGCATACGCTGACCCTCGGCCTGGCGGCGATGGACGTGATCAGCCTGCCGTCGCGGCCGGTCGAGGTGCTGATCGCGGCCTCGATCGCCTACGTCGGCATCGAGAACGTGCTGCTGCGACGGCGCTCGACGCTCGGCGGCCGCACGGCGCCCCGGCCGCTGCCGCCATGGCGCCTGCCGCTGGTCTTCGCTTTCGGCCTGCTGCACGGCCTCGGCTTCGCCGGCGTGCTCGGCGAGCTCGGCCTGCCCACAGGCGCTGAGCTGACCGCGCTCGTCGGCTTCAACATCGGCGTCGAGCTCGGCCAGCTGCTGGTGCTCGCCGTCGCGGCCGCGCTGCTCGGTCGCGCGATGCAGCACAGCCGCGCGCATCGCCGGATCGTGACGCCGCTCTCGCTGCTGATCGCCGCGACCGGCCTCTCCTGGGCGATCACGCGCGCGTTCTTCGGCGGGTAGCGCAGGATGCGTTCCCGCGGGCAGCAAAGCCGTGTCCGCGCGGTCGCTGCTAGGACGCGTCGTCGCGGGCCGCGCGCAGCTGGTCGGCGTAGAACGCCTTGGCCTGCTCCACCCAGTCGTCGCGCTCGATGCGATCCGGGAAGTCGTCGAGCTTGGCGGCCGCCCAGGCCACGTCGGTGGCGTCCCACGCGGCGATCTGACGGAAGGTGAAGACGCCGATGCTGTGTAGCAGCTTCTCGAGCACCGGACCGATGCCGCGAATGCGCTTGAGATCATCGGGCTCGAGCGGCGCGCCGGCGGCCTGCTCCATCGCCAGCAGCTGGGCCTCGAGCCGGCCGATGCGCGCGTCGCGATCGTCGAGCTCGGCGCGCAGCGCGGCGAGGGCAGCGTCGTCGGCCGCGCCGTCGTCATCGGCCGCATCGTCGTCCTGTGCGGCCATCAGGGCGGCACCCGCCGCCGCCGCGCCGGCTGCGGCCGCGGCGGCCTGCTTCGCCGACGCCTCGCGGCACGCGTTGAGATCGCGCTGCAGCTGAGCGATCTCCGCCTCGGCCGCCGCGATCCGCTCGGCATCCGCTGCTGCCTGCGATGAGCCGGCCTCCACCTGTGACGTCAACGACGCGATCTCCGCCTGGAGGTTCGACGACTGCGACGAGCCAGCCTCCACCTGCGACGTCAGCGACGCGATCTCCGACTGAAGATCCGACGACTGCGACGCATCCGACTCCAAACGCGACGTCAGCGACGCGATCTCCGCCTTGAGATCAGATTCCTGCGACGACGCGGCGTCCAGACGCGACGTCAGCGACGCGATCTTCGCCTGAAGATCCGACGACTGCGACGAACCCGACTCCAGCTGCGACGTCAGCGATGCGATCTCCGCCTTGAGATCGGATTCCTGCGACGACGCAGTCTCGAGACGCGACGTCAGCGACGCGATCTCCGCCTGAAGATCTGCCTCCTGCGACGACGCAGCTTCGAGGCGCGACGTCAGCGATTCGATCTCCGCGCGCAGCGACGTGACCGTCGTCTGCGCGGCGTCGCACGCGGTCTCGGCCTCTTCCAGGCGCGCCGCCCACGCGCTTAGATGCGCTTCGTGCTCGCGCGCGCAGCGCAGCGCGCGCCACAGCCAGCCGATGAGAAAACCGAGCGCTGCCGCCAGCAGCAGGCAGACGAGAATTTGAACGACGAGATAGCCGAAGCCGGTCACTGGGTGTCTCCTTGGCGAACGCGGAATTCGATCCGACGGTTGATGCGACGTCCTTCGGGGGTGGCGTTGTCGGCGATCGGCCGGCGACTGCCGAAGCCTTCGGCGGTCAAACGCGCCGGTTCGACGCCGAGCGTCGCGAGCGCGGCCACGACGGTCTCGGCGCGCGCCTGGCTCAGGCGCACGTTGTTCGGCTCGCTGCCGCTGCTGTCGGTGTGGCCCTCGACCGCGATCTGCAGCGACGGCGCCGTGCGCAGCGCCTGCGCGGCGCGCTGCACGATGCGCTGGCCCTCCGCGGTGAGCGATGCGCTGTTGGTTTCGAAGGCGATCGGCCCGAGCGCGAGCACCGTCTCGAGCGCCGCTTCGACCGCCGCCACGTCGGCCTCGCCGACGCGCGTCAGGCCGTCCTCGATCGACCAGCTGGGCGGCGCGGCGGCGCGGACGGCGTCGAGAAAGCGCGCGGCGGTCGGATCGTCGGCGACCGAGCCGGTGACGCGCACGGCGCCCTGCTGGGCGCGGATCGCGGTGTCCTCGGGGCCGTTGAGCAGCGCGGTCAGCCAGGGCGCGATCGACCAGGGCGCAGCGCCGGCGAGCGCGGGCTCGACGGTAAACGCGGTCGTCACCCGCGAGGGGCCGAGCGCAGCGCGGGCCGCCTCGGTCCAGGCCGCACCGGTGGCGTCGTCG
>JBCCOR010000544.1:0-3835 GCA_039025295.1 Acidobacteriota bacterium | reverse complement strand
AGAACACCGACGGCGCGGCGACGTACGGGCCGCGCCAGGCGATCACCACCGACGTCGACGGCGTCGCGATCCTGCGCGCGGCCGATCTCGACGCCGACGGCGACATCGGCGTCTACGCCAGCTCGAGCGAGACCGACACGCTGGCGGGGTGGGAGAACGACGGCGACGGCGCGAGCTGGACCCGCCGCACGATCGACGATGCGGCCGACGGAATCTGGGGCGTGATCGCGGCCGATCCGAACGGCGACGGCCAGGTCGATTTGGTCGGCGCGACCGCGGGCGCGGGCGCGGTCGGCGTGTGGACGGGCGGCGGCGGCCAGTTCGCGCTGCCGACGAGCGCGGTCGCGCCCGCGCTGGTGGCGGACGGCGTGGTCGCGTCGGTGCTCGCGATCGATGCGACCCATCGCGGACGCGCGGGCGACTCGATGGCCGAGCTCGCCACCGTCGAGCTGCGCGTCGAGGACGCGCTCGGCAACGCGCTCGACGACGCCCAGATCGACGCGCTGCTGACCCGGCTGGCGATCCACCGCGACGACGGCTCGGGTGCGTTCGACGCCGCGAACGACGTCGAGATCGGCGCACTGACGACGTTCGCGTCGGTCGACGATGCGCTCTCCGTGCCGATCGCCGACGGTCAGGCCGCGGCGCAGTTCGCCTTCGGCGCGCCGGCGCGGGTCTTCGTCGTCGCCACGTTCGAGAACGACGCCTCGGCGTCGGGCGTCGGCGCGATCCGCTTCGTCCACGTCACCGAGGCCTCGAGCACGGCGGAGGACGCCAGCGCGGATCTGCCGATTCGCCTGGAATCGTCGGCCAACGTCGCCACCGATCCGGTCGACTTCAACGTCGCGCCGGTGGCGCAGGACGACGCCGTCGCGCTGCTGGAAGACGCGGTCGGCGCCGCGGGCAACGTGCTCGACGGCACGGCCGGCGGTCTCGACACCGACGTCAACGCGACGCCGCTGACGGCGACGCTGGTCGATCCGCCGATGCACGGCGCGCTCGTCGGCGGTCTGCAGCCCGACGGCAGCTTCACGTACGCGCCCAGCGCCGACTTCAACGGCGTCGATCAGTTCACCTATCGGGCGAGCGACGGCCTCGCGCCCAGCAACCTCGCCACGGTGACCCTCACCGTGCAGGCCGTCAACGACGCGCCGTCGTTTGCGGTGTCGGGCCTGGCCAGCGCGGCCGAGGACGCCGGTGCGCAGACCGTGCCGGGTTTTGCGACCGGCATCCGCGCCGGACCGGCCGACGAGGCGGGGCAGGTGCTCCTGTTCACCGTCACCGGCAACGACCAGCCCGGACTGTTCGCCGTCGCACCTGCCCTCGCGTCCGACGGCACGCTGACGTACACGAGCGCGCCCGACGTCAGCGGCACGGCCACGGTGACGGTGCGCCTCACCGACGACGGCGGCACGGCCAACGGCGGCGTTGATCAAAGCGCGGAGCAAAGCTTCGACATCGTGATCGACCCGGTCAACGACGCGCCATCGTTCGCGCTCGGTGCCGGCCAGCACGACGCGCTGGAGGACGCCGGTGCGCAGACCGTGCCGGGTTTTGCGACCGCCATCCGCGCGGGTCCCGCGGACGAGATCGGGCAGGTGCTCACGTTCACGGTCACGGGCAACGACAACCCGGGTCTCTTCAGCGCCCCGCCGGCGCTGGCGGCCGACGGCACGCTGACCTACGCGGGTGCGCCCGACGCCAGCGGCACGGCCCGCATCACGGTGCGCCTCGCCGACGACGGCGGCACGGCCAGCGGCGGCGTCGACCAGAGCGATCCCCAGAGCTTCGACATCGTGATCGCCGCGGTCAACGACGCGCCAAGCTTCATCGCTGCCGCGGCCGACGCGTCGGGCGAGGACGGCGGTCCGCAGACGGTGACGGGTTTCGCGACCGGCATCAGCGCGGGCCCGACGGACGAGGCTGGCCAGGGCCTGACGTTCGCGGTCATGGGCAACAGCAATCCGGGGCTCTTCGCCGCGGCGCCCGCGCTCGCGTCCGACGGCACGCTGACCTACGCGGGTGCGCCCGACGCCAGCGGCGTCGCCCAGATCTCGGTCGTGCTGATGGACGACGGCGGCGTCGCCAACGGCGGCGTCGACGCGAGTCCGGCGCAGATCTTCGACATCGTGATCGACCCGATCAACGATCCGCCCAGCTTCGATCTCGCCGCGCAGGATGCCACGAACGAGGACGCCGGGCCGCAGACGGTGCCCGGTTTCGCCACTGCGCTGCGCGCCGGTCCGCCCGACGAAAGCGGGCAGACGCTGTCGTTCAGCGTCACTGCCAATACGCAGCCGACGCTGTTCGCGACGCCACCTGCGCTCGCCGCCGACGGCACGCTGACCTACGCCGCGGCACCCGACGCCAACGGCACCGCCACGATCACGGTCGTCCTGATGGACAGCGGCGGCGTGGCCGGCGGCGGCGTCGACACGAGTCCACCGCAGACGTTCGACGTCGCGATCGCCGCGGTCAACGACGCGCCCAGCTTCAGCGTGCCGGCGAGCACGACGGTCGCGGCGACGGCTGCGCCGCAGTCGATACCGGGCTTCGCGCAGATGATCAGCGCGGGACCGATCGACGAAGCCGGTCAGGTGCTGAGCTTCGCGATCACCGGCAACACCCAGCCGGGGCTCTTCGACGTCGCGCCGGCGATCGCCAGCGACGGCGCGCTGACCTTCACGCTGGCGGCCGGCGCCAGCGGCACGGTTGCGCAGCTGACGGCGGTCCTGACCGACGACGGCGGCACCGATCTCGGCGGCGTCGACACCAGCGATCCGCGCGTCTTCGCGCTCGTGGTCCCCGACGTGACGCTGCCGCAGGTCGTTGCGCTCGAGGCGCTGCCGGGCGGCGCGGTCGAGACGTGCGCGGAACTGCGCCAGCCGTTCGATCGCCTGCGCGTGCGCTTCAGCGAGACCATGGCCGATCCGCTCGGCGACGGCGATCCGGCGGATGTCACCAACGCGGCGAACTACCAGCTGATCGCCAGCGGTCCCGATCGCGACATTGCGACGCTCGCCTGCGACGCGCTCGAAGGCGACGACGTGCGCATCGCGGTCGACGGCGCTGTGGCGATCGGCGACGACGCGCGCCGCGGCGGCGCGCCGACCGAAGTCGAGCTGACCTTCGATCGCCTGCTGCCCGACGGTCCGTACCGCCTGCTGGTCTGCGACGCGCTCGAAGACGACGCCGGCAACGCGCTGGCCGCGACGGTGGACGCCACCTTCCGCGTGCGCGCCGACAGCCTCTTCGTCAACGGTGCGCTCGACTGCGATCTCGATGCGTGGACGATCACCGACGACGTGCAGCCGGCGGGCGTCTACAGCCCCGAGGACGTGGACGACGCCGAGATTTCGGGCTCGATCCTCCTGACCGGTCAGCCCGGCATGCGCTTCGCAATCGGCCAGTGCCTGACCGACGCGAGTTCGATCTACGACCTGTCGCTGGCGGTGCGCATCGACGGCGCCGCCGAGGTGCGGGTGCAGGCCGACGTCAACTGCGAAGGCTTCACCGGCGCGCAGTGCGACGGTGCGAGCCTCGGATCGAGCGTCGAATCCTTCGTGCTCGCGCCGTCCGGCGGCGCGTGGCAGACGCTCGAACACGCGGCGTCGGGCGGCCGATCGGCGCTGTGCGGCGTGGATCTCCAGCTGATCTCCGGCAGCAGCTTCGAGGCGTACGTCGATCGATTGGCGGCGTCGGTGATCCTGCTCAACGACGGCTTCGAGTCGGGCGACACCGCGGCCTGGTCGGCGACCGTGCCGTAGCTGGAACGCCGATGTGCTGCCGTGGCGCCAGCGCATCGGCCGTCCGGGGGCGCCATGGCGGGCTGGGT
>JBCCOR010000543.1:0-3849 GCA_039025295.1 Acidobacteriota bacterium | reverse complement strand
GCGGCGGCGCTGCCGCGCCGTCCGGGATGGCCGACCGAGTGCGCGACGTTCTGAACCAGATCGACGCCGTCATAGCGATCAAAGCGCTCGCCCGGGCCGAGAAACATCACCAGGACGTTGCCGACCGCCACGTCGCGCGCCTTGGCGACGTAGGCCGCGACCCGTCCGGGCGGCTCGTTGCCCAAGAGGATCATCACCTTGCCGTCGACGGCGGTGCCGATCCGGCGATAGCCGCGCGGCTTGTTCTTGGCGATCAGCGATTGCGCCGCAGAAGAGTCGATGTCAGAGCCGGGCGGCAGGCGGTCGATGGTGATCACCGCTTTGCTGCCCTGGGTGGACTCGATCGCGATCAGCGTGCGGCCGCCGTTGACGCGCTGGATCGTCCAGCCGCGCGGTAGATCGACCCGCATCTGCTGATCTTCGTAGGTCTGGAGCGCCAACCCGTCGGCTTGGGCCGGCGCAGCGCTGACGAAAAACGTCAGCGCTGTGACCAGCCACGGCACAAGCCAGCGGGCGGTCAAACGGACATGCGGAACGGGCGTGGGCGGGGTGCGCATGACGCGCGCACGCTACCACACGCCCGCGCCGCGCTGCGGCAGCGGTCTAGGCGCTGCGCACGAAGCGCGCGAGGATGGCGCCGGCGAAGACCCAGCTGATGCTGTCGTAGAGCCACTTGAGCAGGCCGAAGTCCCAGGCCGTGTACCACCAGATCGGATCGCCGAGATGCGCGTAGGTGGCGCCGGCGATGCCGCCGATCGCGGCCACGGCGAAGCGCGTAGCGAAGGTCGGCAGGCGATCGCGCATGGCGAAGAGCAGGCCGCCGAGAATCAGGCAGCTGATCAGCATGTGGACGAAGCCGCTGGCAAAGAGCACCGGCGACATCGGCGTGGCGCCGCTCGTGCGCACCGAGATCATGGCGATCGGACCGGCGGCGTGGTTGGCGGTCCAAGCCTCCATGGCGCCGGCATCGCCGGCGGGCGGCGGGCCGGGCAGGTAGTAGGCGCCGTCGGTCGGCAGATGGGCGCGCAGGGCCTCGGTCAGGGCGGCCTCGTCGGCAGGACGTTCGAATCCCATCTGGCCGGTGGGCAGCATGCCCCAGTAGATATAGCCGAAAAAGAACATCGCGAGGGCGGCGAGAAACGCGCCGAGCAGCATACGAGACATCGGTCAAGCTCCTTCATGGTCTGCGCGCGACCCGCGCGCGCAATGAGATTTCGAGAAAAGTAGTCGCTATACGCATCGTGCGCAACAGAAGTTGCGTACCGACGCGAAACAGTGCGGTAGGGTGCGCGCATGCTGCGCCTGAGCTTTGACCGCGGCACGCTGCTGATCCATCCGCCGCGCGACGGCGCGATGGCCGCCCCCGAGACGTTCGCCGCGCTCGACCTGCCCGGCTGCGTCTACGACCGGCGCGTGCGCCGCTGGCGGGCGCCCGCGATGCGCTATCGCGAGGTGCTGACCGCGCTCCACCGCGGCGGTCACGACTACGCTGACGACGCGCGCGCCTACGCCACCCTGGCGCTGACGCCGCGGGTCGAGCGCGAGCCGTATCCCTACCAGCGCGAGGCGGTCGCGGCGTGGATGCGCAAACGGCGCGGCGTGATCGTGCTGCCGACCGGCGCCGGCAAGACCTGGGTGGCGCAGATGATCATCGCCCGTCTGCAGCGCTCGGCGCTGGTCGTCACCCCGACGCTCGATTTGATGCAGCAGTGGTTCGGCGCGCTCGGCACCAACTTCGAGCTGCCGATCGGCCTGCTCGGCGGCGGCTATCACGACATTCAGCCGCTCACCGTCACCACCTACGACTCGGCCTATCTGCACATGGAGCGCCTCGGCGACCGCTTCGGCCTGCTGATTTTCGACGAGGTCCATCATCTGCCGAGTCCGGCCTACGGCGCGGCGGCGGAGATGGCGATCGCGCCGTTTCGCCTCGGCCTCACGGCCACCCCCGAGCGCGAGGACGGCGCCGAGGTGCGGCTCGACGGATTGGTCGGTCCCGAGGTCTACCGGCGCGACATCCAGGAGCTGTCGGGACGCTATCTGGCCGACTACGAGACCGTGACCCTGCGCGTCCGGCTTTCGCCCGAGGAGCGCGCGGCCTACGAGGCGGCGCGGGCGATCTACCGCGGCTTTGTCGCCGAGCGCGGCATCCGCCTCGGCGGGCGCCACGGCTGGTCGAATTTCCTCATGCACACCTCGCGCAGCGAAGCCGGCCGGCGGGCGTTTCTCGCCTACCGCGCGCAGAAGACCATCGCCCAGGCGTCGGAGGCCAAGCTGCGCCTGCTCGCCCAGCTGCTGGTGCGCCATCGCCACGATCGCCTGCTGATCTTCACCAGCGACAACGCCACCGTCTATGCCATCGCCCGCCGCTTCCTGATCCCGCCGATCACCCACCAGACCAAGGTCAAGGAGCGCCACGCGATCCTGCAGGCGTTCAACGACGGCCGCTATCCGTTCGTCGTGACCTCGCGGGTGCTCAACGAGGGCGTCGACGTGCCGGCGGCGTCGGTCGGCGTGGTGCTGTCGGGCAGCGGCTCGGTGCGCGAGCACGTCCAGCGCCTCGGCCGCATCCTGCGCCGCGGCGATCGCAAGCAGGCCGTGCTCTACGAAGTCATCGCCGAGGACACGGCCGAGGAATACACCAGCGCGCGTCGGCGTCAGCACAGCGCCTACCAGGACGCCGCGGCGGGGGGCGAGGCGCCGCCGCCCGACGACCGTCCGGCCGACACCGACGCGTCGGTCGACGCCGGTGGGGCGGACTGAGCGTGCTCACCACCGATCTGGTGCGCGTGCGTACGGTCAAGGGCGAGATCCGCCCGCGCTTCGTCGATCCGACCGACGACGACGTGCGCGCACTGGCTGCGCAGCTGATCGCCACCTTCGACGCGCAGCGCGGCGCGGCGCGGCACGCCCTCGACGCGGACCTGCGCGATCAGCTCGGCACCGGCACCGCGTTCCTGCTGCACCGTGGCCTGGCCAAGCTGCTGCGCGACCGCTGCACCTTCGAGGTCGACGCCCCGGCTGCGCCCAGCCAGCTGCGCGCGGCGGTCTTCGCGGCCGCGGCGCGGGCCTACACCGCGGCGCAGCTGGTGGCCGCCGCCGGCGACGAGGACGACCGCGCCACGACCGACGACGGCGGCGAGATGCCGGCGCCGTTCGACCGCGCGGCGGTGCTGGCCGACGCGTCGGCGCAGCTGGCGGCGGGGGCGGTCGACGATCCCGAGTCGTCCGAGGTGCCGTCGTCGGTCGCGATCGCGCCGGCGGCCCTCGACCGGGCCCTCTTCGGCGATCTCAAAGACGAGCAGCTCCTGGCCGACTTCGAAACCTGCACGGTCGACTGGCTGCTCGATCGCTACAACATCGCGCTGGCGCAGGCGGTGCTGCTGCGCGCGGAGTCGCTGACGATCGAATGCCGCGGGCTCGACGTGCCCACCCAGCGCAGCCTTTACCGCAAGATCAAGTTCTTCCAGCTGATGCACCGCATCGAGCCGTTCGCCGCCGGCGACGACGGCGCGGCCGGCTGGCGCATTCATCTCGACGGTCCGCTCTCGGTGTTCGGGCCGAGCGGCCGCTACGGCGTCCACATGGGGCGCTTCTTGCCGACCCTGCTGCATCTCGATCATTGGACGCTCGAGGCCCGGCTGCGCTGGGGCAAGCGTCGGCTGCGCCGGACCTTCCAGCTCGGATCGGACAGCGGCCTGCGTCCGCGCATCGGCCGGCTCGACGGCCGCTGGCGGCCAGAGGAAATCGCCTGGCTGCCCGACCGCGTCGCCAAGCTCGACCGCGGCTGGCGGCTCGAGGACACGGCCGAGGTGGTCGATCTCGACGGCCAGGGCGTGCTGGTGCCCG
>JBCCOR010000542.1:0-3851 GCA_039025295.1 Acidobacteriota bacterium | reverse complement strand
CGACCATGCACTCGGTGGTGCGTTCAAACGACGGATTCTGAGCCATCGCCGCCTTCAGCGCTTCGGCGAAGTGCGCCGAC
Organism: Acidobacteriota bacterium; assembly: GCA_039025295.1. Classification (GTDB taxonomy): domain Bacteria; phylum Acidobacteriota; class Thermoanaerobaculia; order Multivoradales; family J023; genus JBCCOR01. Next base: position 3,771 of record JBCCOR010000542.1, on the reverse strand, counting down.
ATGCTGGCCGCGACCTCGGGGTTGGTGACGAAATCCACCGGCAGCGGCTCGCGGAAGCTGCGGTTGTGGACGGCCAGCATCTCCATCGCGGCTTTCGCGTACTCGACCCAGTAGAGCGGATGAATACCGAACGTCAGGTGGAGCGACGCCTCGCCGGGCGCGGCGATCGCCTTGTGCGGAACGCCGCGCGGCATGAAGAGCAGATCGCCCGCCTCGAGCCGGATCCGGTGCTTGAGCTTCACCTCGTCGTCGGTGAGCGGCGACTTGTACTGGTTGCGGATGTCCGTGTGATGGGTATCGAGGGTCTTCAGCGGCAGCGCGTAATCGTCGGTCTCGTAGACGAACCAATCCTTGGCGCCGTGGGTCTGCAGGATGAAGACGTCATGTGTGTCGATGTGGATCTTGAAGCCCTGAGAGCTGGCGGGCGTCAGATAGCAGTTGACGTTGACCCGCGCGCTGAAGGCCTCGCACATGGCCGCCGACAGGCGCGCGACCGGCGACCACGTGCTCTGGATCGACGCGAAGCGGATGGTGTAGCCCTTGTTGAACGCGCGGTACATCTCGTCGTAGGCCAGATCGCTCGGTGCGTGCGTGGTCATCTCTTCGTCGCTGCCCTGGGGCGGTATCAGCGAGACGTGGTCGTCCTGGCAGTGGCTGTCGCCGAAGATGCTGCGGTCGACGTCCTGAAGCCGGTAGAGATCGCCGTAGTAGCCGCGGTCGCCGCGCGAAATGATCAACGGCGCCTTGTTCCAGTACCGCTCGAAAAACTCTTCCCGGGTGACGGGCGCGATGATCTCTTCGAACGTGAGCGTGGTTTGCGAGGGCTGGCTCATGACGGGGTCTCCAGAAGGTGAGCGGTCGTAGGGCGGGCGGTGCGCAAGCGTTGATCAAGCATCAATGAAATGTCGAGACGGTGTCGACATTCCAAGCGCTCTTGGGGTGCTTGTCCAAGGAAGGATACAAAATTGTCCGGAATATCGCAATACGCGATCAAGCAGGCGTCCGGCTGTGATCAAGATATGTCAGCCCGCGTCTGGTGCGAGCAGCCCGTCGAGGAACGCGCGGAAGCAGGCCCGATGCCAGCGCCGATGACGATCGGCGCGGCGGCGAACCTCGGGCGGCATGCGGCGCCGGCGTACGGCGTGGCGCGCGGCCAGCGCGGGCGCGAGCAGCATGGGTCGCGCGAGCAGCGGCCATGCGAGATCGCGCGCGTAGCCGGCGCGCAGGGCGTGACGCGCCGCGCGGCCGACGCGACGCTGGCGTTCGAGGAACGGCGCGAGCGCGTCGTAGCGGTGCCGATGCCAGCAGATCGCGTCGGGCGCATAGACGATCGACCAGCCCCGACGTCGGGCGTCGAACGCCCAGGCGGTGTCTTCGAGGGCTGCCGCCGGAAAGCCCTCGTCGTACGGGACGCTGCGCAGCCAGGCCGTCGGCACGAGCAGATGCGAGCCCAGCACCGCCGTCGGCGGCACCGGCGCGTCAGCGCGCAGGCCGCGGAACCAGAACTGCGGTCCGGCGGGTGCGAGAAAGTCCATGACCTCGCTGATCGGGCGGTTCGGATCCCAGTCGATGTGGCCCTGCACGCCGGTCTGCGCGTCGTAGGTCTGCCGCGCGCGATCGCGCGCGGCAAGCAGATGCGCCAAGCAGCCCGGCTCCGGGCGGGTGTCGTCGCCCAGGAGCCACGTCCACGATGCGGTCACCGCGGCGATCGCGCGGTTGCGGGCAGCGGCCGGGCCGCGCGCCGGCTGGCGCAGCCAGCGCAGCGTCACGTGCGAAGGCAGATCGGGGCGTGCGATCGGCGTCGGATCGTCGGAGCCGTCGTCGACCACCACGATCTCGGTCGGCGTCGCGCCGTCGAGAGCCGCGAGCTCGTCGCGCACGCCGGCGAGCGTCCAGGCCAGCGTCGCGCGCCGGTTGTGGGTCGGGATGACGACGGCGAGCGTCGCCTCAGCCGTCATCGTCGACCTCGGCCGTGATCATCGCGTCGGTGTCGGCTGCGGGCTTCAGGGTGCCGCGCCGAGGCGGGCCACGGCGCGGCGGCGGAGCGGATGATGGGGATCGAGCAGGGCGTCGTAGGTGCTCGGCACGGCGTCGTCGGGACCGCGCAGGGCGAGCAGCTGCGCCAGCAGATCGTCCTGCCCGAAGCGCGGTGCGCCCTGCCAGAAGCGCCGGCGCAGATCGCGCACCTCGCCGACGCCGCGGCGGGCCGCATCGCGCAGCAGGCGGCTGGCGTGGCGGGCGACCGACCAGAGGATTTCGAAGCGCATCGCGCCCTTGGCGCGGGCTGCCTCGTCGCCCTCGCGAATCGTGTTGGCACCGTGCACGCGGTAGCGCACCAGCGGTTCGTCGATCAGCGCCAGCGCGTCGGCGCCGCCGCTGAGGGTCAGGAGGCCGTCCCAGTCGTGGGCGTAGCGCAGCGGCTGGAAGCGCAGCCCGGGCGCGTCGCCGCTGCCGGTGCCGTCACGGTCGATCGGACGCCAGAAGGTGCGGCGGAAGGCGACGTTCGAGGTCGTGGCGGCGTAGTTCGTCTCGAGCAGCGCCAGCTGCGGATCGCCGGTGTCGCTGAGCGTCGGGCCGGGCCCGGGCGTCGGCCACGGCGGCAGCGTGTGCCAGGCCTCTTTGACGCCGAGGGTCGCGTCGTCGGCGTCGACGACGGTCAGGTGGCTGACCGCGACCCGCAGCGCGGGCTGCTCGGCGAACGCGCGCGCAACCCGCGGCAGGCGGCCGGACGCGAACGCGTCGTCGGAGTTGAGAATGAACACGAGGTCGCCGCGGGCGCGGTCGATCGCGCGATTGAGCGCGACGTGGGCGCCGCGGTTGGCCTGGGTGATCAGCTGCATGCGCGCCCCGAGGTGCGCGCGATAGGTCTCGAGCACGGCGACGCTGTCGTCGGTCGAGCCGTCGTCGACGACCACGATCTCCGGTTCGATGTCGCCTTGACCGTCGAGCACGCTGTCGAGCGCGCGCGGCAGGAACCGAGCGTGGTTGTAGGACGGAATGACGATCGAGGTTGCGATCATGCCCTGGCCACCGCGTATGCGCGTTATTTTGAGTGGAAAACGAGATGCTATTCCCCGCCATCATACCGAACGAGTGCAGCCGCGCTGAACACCGTTCGACGGCATCACGACCCATACAGGCACGACGTTACACTGGTTGAACCATGACGGGATGGATCCAAAATGCGCTGCGCCATCTCGAACGACGCGCGTGGCGCGTGCTGCTGCACGTCGTGCGCGCGGCGCTCGCGCCGACGCGCACCCTGCTCAGCGGCCGCCGCGCGGCCGAGATCGACGCGCTGGAGCGGCTGATCGCGCGCCTCGAGCAGATGGCCGCCCAGCCGTCGCTGCCGTCCTCAGCGCCGCCGCCGGAAGACGCCGACGCCGCGGCCGATCGGCGCGGCGCGCTGCTGCCGGGCGAGGCCAGCGCCGCACCGGGCGGCAGCGTGGCCGGTGCGCCGCCGCCCGACAGCGCAGCCGTCGCGCCGTCGCCCGACGCGCCTGCGCCGACGCGGGATCGCGTGCGCATGGAGGCGCCCGCGCCGTCGCCGACGGGCGACCATTCCGCGCCGCTGCCGCCGCCGCCGTTCGACGGTGAGGGCACGGGCGCGTTCGTACCGCCACAGCAGCCCGCGCAGACCGCGGTGCTCGTCGCCCTCGCTGCCGAAGAAGGTATAAAGCGAGGGACGGCGCAGGTCACAGTCGACGATGATGGCGCTCTTGCCCATCTGCGCGCTGCTTTGGGCCAGTTTAACTTGAGTGATTGCAAGAT
>JBCCOR010000541.1:0-3852 GCA_039025295.1 Acidobacteriota bacterium | reverse complement strand
CGCGGTAGGCGGCGAGCAGGCGGGCGAGATCGGCGCGCGCGCCGTCGCCATCACTGCCATCTTCGTCGCCGTCGTCATCGGCTGCGAGATCGACCGCGTGACGGCGCAGGACGTCGAGGGTTTCGCCCAGGGCGTGGCCGAAGCCCGGCATACGCGCGACCGGCGCGAAATGCGTCAGCCGGTCGGCGCAGCGGTCGACCGCGCGCGCGGCCAGTGCGTCGCGCGCCAGGCCCTGGATCGGCGCGCGCCCGGCGCGTGCGAGCGCGACCGTCGCCAGCTCCGCGGCGAGCTGCGGCGGGGTTACGCGCAGCGCGCCGAGGCGCGACGATCGTCCGCGCGGCGCGAGGCCGTGGAGCAGATCGTCGCCGGCGCCGCGGCTCGGGGCGACGATCAGCGCGCCGCGGCCGTCGGCGTCGGCGAGCTGGGCATCGAGCCAGATGCGCGCGCCGTCGATGCGCTGGCGGGCGCTGCGCGCGCGCAGCAGCGTGTGCGCGCGCGTCACGGCGTCGCGCCGCCGTCGAGGACGGGCGCGGCGTCGCCGGCGCGCGGATCGTTGACCAGCGTGATCGTGCGCCGCGGATGGGCGAGCGGCATGTCGGCGTCGCGCAGCGCCGCGATCATCGCCGGCACCAGCTGGCGGCGCGCTTGGAGGATGTTCGCGCCGAGGCACCAGGCGACGAAGGTCACGCTGTGGCCGTCTTCGTTGGGCGGGTTGACGTGCAGCGCGGGCGCCGGCTCGTCGAGGCAGAGCGGCGCGCGCTCGGCGACCGCGACCAGCGTCTTCTCGAAGCGGTCGAGATCGATGGCGAAGGGCACCCGCAGCGGCACGTCGATGCGGCGGATCGGGAAATGCGTGAGGTTGGTGATCCGCGCCTTGAGGATCGCCTCGTTGGGCATGCGCACGTAGAGGTTGTCGAAGGTGCGCAGCTTCACCGACAGCCAGTCGATCGACAGCACGACGCCGACCAGCTGATCGACCTGCACCGTGTCGCCGACCTCGAACGCGCGCTCGCCGAGCAGGAAGAGGCCGCTGATGATGTTCGACACCGAGGTCTGGGCGGCGAAGCCGAGCGCGACGGTCAGCACGCCGGCCGCGCCGAGCAGCACGCCCAGCTGGAAGCCGGCGTGCTCGAGCGCGGCGGTGAGGAAGACCGCCATGATCGTGTACGCCACGCCGCGGCGGATGAGCAGCCGCTGCTGCGGGCTGCTGCGCGCGCGAAACAGCCGGACCGCGGTGAGGCTGGCGGTGCGCGCCACCAGCCAGCCGACGATCAGCAGCAGGAGCGCCTGGCCGAGCTGGATCGCGCGGTCGGGCTCGAGAAGATCGCGCAGGACGCCCGACGCCGTGCCCGCGTCGGCGTTGGCCAGCAGCGCGATGATGGATGGGCCCGTCATGGCGAAACGCTCAGCCGAGCAGCCGGTGCAGCATGCGGCTCAGGCTGCCGCTCTCGCCTTCCTGGCGCGCGGGCGCCACCCGGCGCGGATCGCGCGCCGCCGACGGCGGGCCGTCGTCGAAGGTGACGTCGACGGTCGTGCGGTCGCTGTGGCGGATGGCGATCAGGGTCGAGGTCCAGAGAAAGTCGTCGGCGTCGGCGAAGAGCGCCAGGGTCGGGATCGGCAGATGGATGCGTTCGAGCATCATCGCATCGTCGGCGCGGTTGGTGAGCCGCACCTCGGTGATCGCGCGCTCGACCAGCGGCGGCAGATTGGCCGGATCTAGACGCGCCGCGGTGCGGCTGGCGTAGGCCAGCTGGCCGCGCTGGGTGTCGGGACCGAACCAGGTGTCCGACGGACGGCGGGTCGGGATTTCGTGCAGCAGCGTCCCGTCGACGCCGAGGCGCAGCTGCACCCACAGGGCGGTGCTGAGAAACATGCTGTGCGACGCGCCCGGCATCAGCAGGAAAGGCTGGCGCGGTCGACCGACGACGGTGCGGTCGGCGCCGGCCGGGCACAGCGCCAGCGGCGAGCCGTTGCGCCCGGCGGCGCCGACGAAGCGGTGCACGGTGGCGTCGTCGCCGAGCGGCGGGACCGCGGCGTCGGGCGCGGGCGGATGTGGTTCGATCGGCTGCGGCGTCGCGTCCGCGGTTTCGTCGTCGGGCTGGTGCTGCCAGCTGACGTGCCACTCGCCGACCCGGCGCGCCACCCGCAGCCGCAGCGGGCCGATCTGCCGGACGGTCGCGCAGCCGACGTCGAGCGCGAGCGGGCCGAACCAGCGGCCGCGTGGCGCGTCGCTCATACCGCGGATCTCCGGCCGTCGGCGCGGTCGCGCAGCGCGCCGACCAGCGCATCGTCGACGTGCACGTCGAGCTGCGGGAAGGCGATCACCACGCCGACCTCGTGCAGGGCGTTCCAGATCGCGTGGTTGAGCAGCGAGCGGTGCACCTGCGCGCGCCAGGGATCGTCGATCCACACCGAGACCTCGAAGTCGACCGACGAGGCGCCGAAGCCCTTGAGCAGCACCCGCGGCGGCGGCTGCTGCAGGCGCCAGGGAATCGCGTCGGCGGTGGACTGCAGCACGGCGTCGACCTCGAGCAGATCGCTGTCGTAGCTGACGCCGACCTCGGTGCGCAGGCGGTAGAGGGCGTCGCGCAGGGTGAAGTTCTTGACCCGCGACTGGACGAGGTCGGTGTTCGGCACGATCACCTCCTCCTCGTCGAGCGTGCGAACGATCGTGGTGCGGATGCGCATCTCGACGACCTGCACCGGTCCGGTGCCGAGATCGAGGATGTCGCCGGGCTTGATGCTGCGCTCCATCAGCAGCAGCAGGCCCGAGACGAAGTTCTGCGCGATGTTCTGCATCGCGAAACCGAAGGCGACCGCGAACACCGCGCCGGCGGTGAAGAGGGCGGCGAGATCGACGCCGAGCGTGTCGAGGGCGATGCCGAAGCCGATCAGGATGATCGCGTAGTGCACCAGTCGGCGCAGGGCGGCGATCGTGCCCTCGTGGCGGCTGAGGCCGGAGCGCCGCAGCGTGCGGTCGACGATCTGCTGCGCCGCGCTCGAGATGCGGAAGGTGAGCAGGACGATCAGCAGCACCATCAGCACGGTGGCGATGGTGATCGGCTGTCCGGCGAAGCGTACGAGTTCGAACCCCAGCACGCCCTGCGCCTGTTGCCACAGCGCCATCGGCACGACCTGCTCGAACGCCGACTCGGCCGTCTGGGCGACCTCGCGGATCGGCTGGGGCGCGTCGGACAGCGCGTGTTCGAGATCGCTGCGGCCGAGATCGATCCGGCCGGCGTAGTCGTCGGGCGCCGGGCCGATGCTGGCGGCAGCGTCGGCGGCCTGGGCGGGTGCGTCGGCGGCGTCGGCCGCGGGGACGGCGGCGTCGGTCGGCGCGTCGTCGGTCGTCGTGTCGGCGTCGACGACGCTGGGATCGTCGGGCTGGCTCATGGCGATGGGGCTCGCGGCGCGGCCGAGCCGGTCGCAGCGTCGTCGTCGGCCTGCGCGTCGGTCGGCGTCAGCTGCAGGACGGTGTCGACGAGCGGCGCGCCGAGGCGGCGGTGGAACCAGTCGACGTCGGGCAGAACGAGATCGATCCACAGCCGGTAGCGGCCGGGCGCGTCGGGCAGGGGGAGCTGCATCGGCAGATCGACGATCTCGCCCGGCGCGACGTCGCGCGGCAGCGGCGCGACCGCGTCGGGCGCGACGGCGGTCGGATCGAGCTGGGCGAACGCGTCTTCCGGGCGCAGCAGCGCGCGCAGCTCGATCCGCGCGACGTCGCCGACGGGCCAGGTCGCGCCGCTCGCGTTGCGGATCGGTACGGTCAGCGCGAGCGTGCCGCCGGCGGCGCGCGCTGTGGGCAGCCGCAGCGGCGCGCCGTCGGACGTCGCGTCGGCCAGGGCGGCGGCG
>JBCCOR010000540.1:0-3859 GCA_039025295.1 Acidobacteriota bacterium | reverse complement strand
GATCGCGCCCTGGGCGATCGCGCGATGGGCGTCGCGCAAGAGCGCCGCGGGCACGTCGTCGCCGGCGTCGGCGCGCGCCGCCAGGTCGGCGAGACGCGTCGCGGCGAGCAGCGCCAGGCCGTCCCACGCGCCGGCGTCGGCGACCGCGCGCGCGCGCAGCCAGAACGGCCAGCGGCCGTCGGGCGCGCGACGCATCAGGTCGCTGCCGAGCGTGTCGGCCTGCGCCGAGCGGCCGGACACGACGTGCAGCGTGAGCAGCGCGCGCTCGAGCGCCAGCCGGCGAACGCCGTCCTGCCCCTGGCCCGCCGCCTGGTAGAAGGCTTCTTGAATGCGCTGGTCGACCGCGCGGTCGATCGCGTCGTCGCGCCCGTCGCGGCGCATCGCCGACGCGTCGTCGCCGAAGCGATCCTCGAGCGCCAGCGCGGCAGCCGCCTGCTTGGCGCTCTCGCCGCCGGCCCCGCGTCCGACCCGCCACAGCTGCAGGAAGGGCGAGCGGTCGACCGGCGCCGCGGTCGGCGGCGCGGCGTCGGCGCTGACCATCTCGTGCGACCAGTCGAGCCACTGCCGCAGGGTGTCGAGATCGCCGCCGTCGCCCAGCTGCCCGAGCAGCCAGCGGCCGAGGAAGACCGACGGCGAACCGAAGGCGACCAGCCGCGGTCCGCTCGGATCGGGCAGGAAGAACGCCCGCAGGCTGAAGCTGCGGCCGCCGAGCTGGGCGCGCCCGTCGACCCACCAGCCGCGCTCGGTGTCGCCGACGACCTCGGTGCGCAGCGCGCCGCCGAGCATGTCGAGGCGCACCGACGGCGGCAGATCGCCGAAGCCCTCGACCGGCAGTGCGCGCACGGCGTCGAGCAGGTCGGCGAGCGGCGCGCGCGCCGGATCGGCGCTGACGCTGGGATGGACGAGCGGCTCCAGCCGATCGATCGGTGCGCCGTCGGCGAGCACCGCCAGCAGTCGGCGCAGGGCGGCGTCGGGATCGTCGAGCGCCGGCGCCAGCGGCACCGCCAGCCGGCGCGTGCCGCGCAGGAGAGCGGCGCGCGCCATGGTTGCGTCGGGATCGTTGAGGCCGCTCGACGCGCGTTCGAGCAGCGCCGACGCCGGCGCGTAGCGGCGCGCCCGTACCAGCAGGCCGGCGGCGCTGTTGAGAATCCGCGCCGGCGTGCCGACCTCGCTGCCCGCCCGCGATGCGGTCAGCTGTGCCGCCTCAGGTCCGCGGCGCACCGCCGCCACCGCCGACGCGACCACCGCTCGCGCGATGCCCGGCGGCGCGCTGCGCACCAGCGGCTCGAGCTCAGTCCAGCGGCCGGTGTGCAGCAGCAGCGCCATCAGGTTGTCGTCGAGTCGGCCCGGGCCGTGCGTCTGGCGCCAGGTGCGGTAGTGCGCAATCGCGGCGTCGAGATCAGCGCCGGGGCCGAAGCGCGCGCCGTCGGGGCCGTGCTCGAGCAGAAACGCGCGCTCGACCTGCGCCAGGAGCAGCGACGGATCGTGCGCCAGCGCGTCATCGACCGCGCCGCGCGCGGCGGCGAGATCGCTGCCCGGGCCGAAGGAGCGCCCGAGCGCGTCGTGCTGCAGGATCGAGCCGCGCGCCCAGTCGACCATCGCTGCGATCGGTTCGGGCAGCGGCGCGTCGGGCGATCCGAGCGCAGCCGCCTGCGCGATCTGCGCCCGCGCGGCGTCGCCGAGGCCGACGGCGAGCAGATCGAGCGCGTAGCGCACGCGCGCCATCGCCCGCTGCGGGACGTCGACGTCGCCGGATGCCGCCAGCCGCTCGAGGATCGTGCGGTGCTGGCGCATCGCTGCGGCCGCGTCGCCGGCGCTGCGCGCCTGGCGCGCGACGTGCACGAAGCGCAGCACGCGAGGTGGCTCGGCGAGGAAGGCGCGCAGCGCGTCGCGGGTCGTGATGAATTCGGCGGCGCGCAGGCGGCGGTGGCCGCTGTCGAAGTGGAAGGTCGCGTCGAGGCTGCCGTCGCTGCGCAGGTTGTAGCGCTCGCGCAGGCGCGCGGTGCCGATCTGGCGCTCGACCGGTGCCAGCGAACCGCTGAAGACGAAGTCGGCCGGCGGCACGATCCGGTAGTGCCAGACGACGACGAACGGATCGCGGTAGACGAAGTCGTGTTGGCGCGCGCGCGGCGCGTCGTCGTCGAGCAGCGCCGGCGGCAGAGCGCTGGCGAGCATGCTCAGCGGCACGGCGATCGCGGCTTCGCGCAGATCGGTCGAGACGCGCGCCGCGCCGTCGATCGCCAATTCGATCCGGAAGCGCTGGCCGAGCTCGTCGGGCGCGGTCTCGTCGAGCCGCGTCGGCTCGCCCTCGGCGAGATAGCTGGCCTGCAGATAAGTTCGGTAGCCGTCGCGCCGCGCGGCATCGGGCGTGCCGGCGGTGTAGACGCGCTGCTGGCGCTCGGCGGCGCCGTGGTAAGCGCTCGACTCGGCGACCGCACCCGAGCCGAACGCGTCGGCGAAGCGGATCGTGCGGATCTCAACGCTGCGGTTGTCCCGCGAGCTGGCGCTCGGCGTGCGCTGGGGACGAACGCGCCGGCGGTCTTCATCGCCCGCAGGCGCGGCGGTCAGCGCCAGGCCGAGGCGGCCCTGTACCAGCGCCGGCAGATCGCCCGCGCGGGCGAACGCATGGCTCGGATCGAGCCAGCGCGGCGCGCCGCCGTCGGCTGCGTCGAGCCGCACGACGGCGTGGTTGAAGTGGCCGTCGAAGCCGGGCAGGCCGGATTCGAGATCGCCGCCGTCGCCGTAGCGCAGCAGAACGACTGCTGAGCGACGGCCCTCGGCGCGCAGCAGGCCGGCCGTAACGACGGCGAGGTCGAGGCTGCTGCCCGTGCCCGACGCGATCACCGCGGCGGGATCGCGCGGCGTCGGCCGCGCGTCGACGCCGCGGCCGTCGAAGGCGACGGCCGCGCGCACGGCGGCGAGCAGATGGTCGATGCGATCGGGCGGCGGCACCGGCGCGATCGCGTCGAGGGTTTCGTCGTCGGCGACGGCGTCATCGGCCGCCGCGCTGCTGTCGGCCCGTGCGGCGCGGCGATCGGCCTCGGCGCGCAGCGCGTCGAGCGCGGCCGCTGCGTCGGGCGCGTCGAGCGCTTGATCGATCGTCGTCGCGAGCGCGTCGGCGATCGTCGCCCAGCTCTCGCCGGTGCCGTAGGCGATCGACGGCGTGCGCGGCAGATGGTCGGGCATGCTCGGCTCGGGCGCGGCGGGCGCCAGGTCGCGTGCGTCGAAGATCAGCTGCAGACGGCCGTCGCGCTGCGCGCGCCGGGGCGCGAGATCCTCGACCAGACGCACGCCGTAGCGCAGCGGCACGCCGCGCTCGATGTCGAATGTCACCCGGCTGTGGCGCACCGGGGCACGCTCGACGAGCGCGTGCGCGCCGGCCGTGCCGAGCGCGCCGAACGGCGACGGGCGCTGATCGCGCAGCACGATTTGCTGCTCGATCAGGTCGCCGATCTCGAGCGCGCCGACCGGCATGACGCGGGTTCGGCGCGGCCCGCGCGGCTCGCGCTCGATGCGGCGCGGCTGGTAAATCAGGCTGGTTTCGAGATGCTCGACGTCGCGCGCATCGCCTTTGTCGCCGGCCGCGGCGTCGCGCGCGATGCGCACGGTGCCGCGGCGGTCGATGACGCGCGCGCGCAGCGTCGGCGGCGCCTGGTACGTGGGATCCCACGTCATCTGCAGCCGCAGCTCGCCCGCGCCGGCGGCGTCGCGCACCAGGATCACCCGGCGCTCGACGATCGTTTGGCGTCCGTCGCGCTCGATGCGGTGCGTGACGCTGCGCAGGAGCGTCCAGCGCGACGCGGCGTCGGCCGGCGGCGTGAGCGCGTCGACGCGGGCGCGCAGCGCGGCCGGATCGGCG
>JBCCOR010000539.1:0-3859 GCA_039025295.1 Acidobacteriota bacterium | reverse complement strand
TGAACGGCAGGTTGATCTCGGTCTCCTGGGTCGTCGACAGCTCGATCTTCGCCTTCTCCGCCGCCTCGCGCAGGCGCTGGATGGCCATCGGATCTTTCGACAGATCGATGCCTTGATCCTTCTTGAACTCGGCCAGCAGCCACTCGATGATCTGCTGATCGACGTTGTCACCGCCGAGATGGGTGTCGCCGTTGGTCGACTTGACCTCGACCACGCCGTCGCCGACCTCGAGAATCGAGATGTCGAACGTACCGCCGCCGAAGTCGTAGACGGCGATCTTGTGGTCGTTGTTCTTGTCGAGGCCGTAGGCGAGCGCAGCCGCGGTCGGCTCGTTGACCAGGCGCTTGACCTCGAGGCCGGCGATGCGGCCGGCGTCCTTGGTGGCCTGGCGCTGGGCGTCGTTGAAGTACGCCGGCACCGTGATCACCGCCTCGGTGACCTTGCCGCCCAGATGGTCCTCGGCGGCCTGCTTGAGCTTCTGCAGCACCATCGCCGAAATTTCCGGCGGCGAGTAGCGCTTGTCGTCGATCACCACGCGGACGTCGCCGTTGTCGGCCCGAACGGCCTTGTACGGCACCATCTTCATCTCTTCACTGACCTCGTCGAAGCGACGGCCCGTGAAGCGCTTGATCGAATAGACGGTCTTTTCAGGATTGGTCACGGCCTGGCGCTTGGCGACCTGACCGACCAGACGCTCGCCGCTCTGGCTGAAGCCGACGACCGACGGGGTCGTACGCGCGCCCTCGGCGTTGGCGATCACCTTGGTCTCGGTGCCCTCCATCACGGCGACGCAGCTGTTGGTGGTTCCGAGATCGATACCGATGATTTTGCCCATGGATTGGGAAACCTCCTTCTCAAATCGGGGTCGGATGCCGCTCGAGCGGGCGCGCGGAAGCGCACGGGCGTCGACCAGCAGGGAAAGCTTAAAACCTTAGTGTTGTCGTGTCAACCAACCACGCACTCAATATGACAATCAACGACTAAGATTTATTCCAACCCGGCACATAGACGATCCCTGCCCGGCACGCGCGGCCCGGGCGATCATCGATGGCCAGGGCGTCAGTCGAGGAGAACGAGCGGCGAGCGGTCGGAGGTCTCGTCGGGCAGCAGGCCCTGATCGAGCAGGAAATCGCCGGCGATGGTTTCGAGATGCTCCGCGCCGGCGAGCGGTGCACCGTCGCGCAGCGGCGCCAGGGTGTAGTGGTCTTCGTCCTGGTTGTGGCTGTACGACAGCGGCCGGCCGCTCGGGTCGCGGCGGTCGCTGGCACCGAGCAGCTCGCTGCGCACGAGGCGCTCGAGGGTCTCGGGCAGCTGCCCCTCGACCATGGCGTGGGCGCGGGCCGCGTGATCGATCTTGCGGTAGAGCGATTCGCGCAGATGATGCTCCGCCGCCTCCCGCATCGACTCCTGCCACGGAAACGGCAGCAGCAGGCGGGTCGGCTGGGTGAGCAGCAGCGCGCCGAACACCACCAGCGCAACGAGCGCGACCGCGCGACCCACCCAGGGCACCCACGGCTCGAAGCCGGGCGTCGGCCGATGCAGGGTCGACGACGGCGAAGCGAGCGTTTGGGGCGGCGGAATCGGCTCCTCGAAGAGCGCCTCGGGCACCGGCTCGTCGACCGTGGTCGGCGAACGCAGGGCCGAGGCGGCTTCCTGCTGCAGCGGATCGCTGGTCGCCGAGCGCAGGAGCAGGTTCATGCGCAAGAGCCGGAAGAGCACGTACTGGATTTCGTAGGGCTCGAGGCGCAGCCGCTTGCCGATCGCCGCGGCCGAGCGGTTGCCGTCGCACAGCGCCAGGAACTCCGACTCGGCCTGGCTGACCCACACGCCGTCCTCGTCGCCCTCGCCGTCGCGCCCGATCACCCGGATCGCTTCCTCCACCGGCTGCCGGTCGTAGGGCCGCTGCAGCTCGGGGATGGCGGAGCGATGGCGGCCGTCGTCGAGATCTTCGAGCGAGCGGATCAGCAGCTCGCCGACCGAGATCGGCCGCATGCCCTCTTCATAGGCGACCTCGTCGCCGCCGTAGAACTTGAACTCGCCCCGCCGCCACGACAGCAGCTTGAGCATCATGCGGTAGGTCTGCTGGCGCAGGCCCTCGAGCAGCTGCTCGCGATTGAGCAGACCCTTGTCCATGAGGAGATCGGCCAGGCTGCCCGTGCTTCCGCCCTGATGCTCGGCGGCCGCGGTCTCGAAGGCCGTCGCGTCGACCAGGCCGGCGTCGACCAGCACCTGGCCGAGGCCGTCTTCGACGGTCTGGTTGAGCGCGTCGGCGGCGACGATCTTGCCTTCGAGGAAGGACACGGCGACGATGTCTTCCTGGCCCTGGATGGTGAGGATGCCGGTGTGGTTGCGATACGCCACGCGCTCGATCACCTGCGGCAGCGCCATGCGGCGCAGATCGCCTTCGAAGAGCATCGGCTAGATCCCCTCGGCGTCGATCAGCAGCGGACGCATGCGCAGCAGGAAGATCGCGCTGACCGCGATCAGCGACACGGCGAAGAACAGATGGCCGTCGCCGGCGTAGGCGACGGTCATGCGGTAGCCGAGCCAGCGCATCACGGGCAGCAGGACGAGCGCCACCGGCAGCAGGATGGCGAGCAGGCAGCGCAGGCCGTGGCCCTCGATCGCCGACCCGAGGCCGGGTACGAGCACCCGCAGCCAGTCTTCGAAAAGCGCCGCGCGGCTGCTGCCGCGGTCGAAGCGCGCGCGGCCGAGCACGTAGCCGAACGGGCGCCGGATCAGGTGCAGCAGGAGCGCGGCGATCAGCGTGCAGGCCGCGACCAGAAACGAGCGATCGCGCATCAGCGCGGCCACGTCGATCGTCGCCGCGCTCGCGGATGTCGCAACGCTGGCGGCCGGCGCCAGCGCATCCGCCGCCACCGCCACACCCGCCCCGGCTGCGGCATCGGTGGCCGCGTCGTCGGCCGTGGATCCGTCCGCAGCGGCGACGACGTCGGCCGCTGCGGGCGCGTCGATCAGCGAGGCGTCGGACGCTGCCTCGTCCGCGCGCAGCAGCGCGCGCTGGATGTCCTGCAGCCGGCGCTGGCTGCCTTCCACCGGCACCACCTTGCCCTCGTTCTCGAGCCAGGCGTCGACGCGCGTGCTGTCGAGGGCCTTGGCCTGCGCCAGCGCCTCGCGGGAGTTGCTGAAGGCGTAGGACTGGCTGTACGACTGACTGAGGTTGAAGAACGCCTCGGCGAGGGCCGGATCCGCCCCGATCGCCTGCTCGAAATAGTTGATCGCGTTCGAGAAGTCTTCCTGGTTGTGATGAAAGACGCCGAGGTTGTTGAGCACGGTGGCGCGGCTGGGCTCGGTCTCGAGCTGCTCGAGATAGCGCGCACGGGCGTAGTCGATCTGGCCGAGGCGCCAGTGCAGATCGGCGATCAGCTCGGCCACGGCCGGCTCGTCGGGCAGCTGCAGTCGCAGGGCGCCGAGATCGGCGAACAGGCCACCGTAGAGCCGCCCTTCGCCGATCGCGGTAACCGCGCGCATCGACGACTGCAGGGTGGCGATGGTGCGATGCTGCAGCTGCAGCAGCGGCGACACCAGGCCGAGCATCAGCCACAGCGCGATCAGCACGGTCCGCTCGCTGGCGCTGCCGTAGCCCCAGAGCAGCACGCTCCACCACAGCAGCAGCCACATCAGGCCGCTCGGCAGGGCGATCGGCGCGATCAGCAGCGCCACAACCAAGAGCGCGCTCGCCATCGGCGGCAGGCGACCGCCGAGCAGGCGACGCAGATCGACGAAGAGATCGGAGCCTTTGGCGGCCATCTGCACGATGACGAAGAGTGCGCCCGAGACGAGCAGGGTGTAGAGCCCCCAGAGCAGCAGACGATGCAGCCACAGCGTGCGCTGGTCG
>JBCCOR010000538.1:0-3866 GCA_039025295.1 Acidobacteriota bacterium | reverse complement strand
TCGCGACGTCGAGCTCGCGCCGTCGCCCGCGCGCGGCGTGGCCGTGGCCCGATGCGGCCACGGCGACTGGATTCCCGAGGCGCTCATGGATCCCGCGCTGCGCACCGGTGCGGTCGACGCCGCCGATCGAGCGCGCGCCGTCGACAAGCGACGCGCCGACGAGGCCGACCGCATCGAAGCGTCGCTGCTCGAGACCGTGGTCGACGACGATCCCGAATACCAGGCCTGGTGCGACGGCACGCTCGCCCCGGCCGCCGACGCGCTGAACGCCGTCGGCACATCAGGCGCGCCGCGCGATCGCCTGCGCGGGCGCTGGATGCCGATCCTCGCGGTTGCGGCCGTGCTGCTGATGATCGCCGGCCTGGGCCGCTACGCGCTCCAGCTGCGCGCGCAGCTCGGCGTCGCGCAGGGCGCGGCCGCCGCGCTCACCGAGCGCACCGCGGCGCACGACGCGCAGCTCGCGCGTGAGACGACGCAGCGGCAGGACGCCCAGGCGCACGCCCGGCGGCTGCGTGGGCAGCTGGCGGAGACTGAGACGACCGTCGAGGCCGTTCGCGCGCAGAACGACGCGCTCGATGCGCGGCTCGCGGCGGTCGAACGACGGCTGCGCGATGCGCTGCAGGACGCCGTCGTCGTCAACGTCACCAAGCTGATCTTCCGCGCGGCCCAGGCGCAGCGCGGTACACCGGTGACCGTCGACGAAGGCGCGAGTCAGCGGATGCTCTTCGAAATCGAAGTGGTCGATCCGGCGCCGCACTTCGCCTACCGTGTCCGCCTGGAGTCCGCGGACGGCACGGTCATTGCGATCGACGCGCTCGAACGCGAAGGCGCCTGGCTGCGCTTCAGCGTGCCCGCCGATCAGCTGGGCGTCGGCCGCTACGCGGTGCGCATCGACGGCATGAGCGGCGATGAGGCGCACGAGCTCGACGAGCGCTACATCCTGATCGTGGAGCCGGGTCCGTGACGGGTGCGCTGTCGCGCGCGCGCCGGCCGCACCGCGTCAGTCGCGCACGCCCGAGGAACGCAGCATCCCGACGTCGATCGCCTGGCTGAGCGCGGTTTTGCCCTGAACGTCGACGATCTCGAGCCGAAGCGTGCCGGCCGTCCAGTCGATCTGCACGGTGCCGAAATTCTCCTGCCGGTACGTCGGCCCCAGGCGGTGGGGCCCAGGCTCCTCCGGTGACGTGGTCGGGTAGTTGAGCGAGCTCGACGTGATCTCGAAGAGCGGGTAGTCGATCACGTCGTCGCGGCGGTAGAGGCCGGCGCGGTGGCGGTCGCCCGAGAGGATGACGAGATGCGCGGCGCCGGTGCGCCGGATCACGTTGTAGAGGCGATCGCGCTCCGTCGGCAGCATGCGCCACGCCTCCCAGCCGTGCCCGTCGGCGATGACCTGGATCGAGCTGACGAGCAGGCGCAGATCGGCCGGCTTGCGCAGCTCGGTCTCGAGCCAGCGCCACTGATCGTGCCCGAGCATCGTCTTGCTCGGATCCGGATCGGGCTGGTAGCGCCAGCGGTCGTCGGCGCTGATGGTGAGGTTCGAGCGGAAGAAGCGCGTGTCGAGCAGCAGGATTTGGACCTGCCGACCAGGCGGGCCGATCACGTGGGCGTCGTAGATGCCGGGACGCGTCCGGCTGGCGGCGCCGTCGGGAATGCGCCAGAAGCGATCGAAGAGCACCTCGGCCTGGGCGCGCCCGGGAAAGGTCGCGCAGGCGTCGTTGAGACCGAAGTCGTGATCGTCCCAGATCGCGAGCATCGGCGTCTGGCGCCGGAGCGCGGCGAACCCCGGATTGCGCATCTGCTGCGCGTAGGCGGCGCGCAGCTCGGTCATCTCCGTCGGCACGCTGACGTCGCCGTAGACGTTGTCGCCCAGCATGAGGAAGAGATCGACGTCGCGATCGCGGACGACGTCGAGAATCGGCTGCTTTTTGTCCTGGTGCAAGCACGACCCGAAGCCGATGTGCGTCAGCGCGGCCGACGAATCGAGGGCCGGGAACGACGATGCCGAGGTCGACGGTGCGCCCCGGGACACATCGCCAGGACGCGGCGCACTGGAGCCGCAGGCGAGCGTGAGAAGCGCGAACGAGACGGCAGTGGAACAACGAACGGCCGAGGCGAAGCGAAGGTTCATGCTCATGGCGCCAGATTCTCGAACGATCGTAAAGACGTGGAAGGCCTCGGGTTCAGGT
Organism: Acidobacteriota bacterium; assembly: GCA_039025295.1. Lineage (GTDB taxonomy): Bacteria > Acidobacteriota > Thermoanaerobaculia > Multivoradales > J023 > JBCCOR01. Next base: position 1,680 of record JBCCOR010000538.1, on the reverse strand, counting down.
TGGGTGAAGCGACGCACGGCGCATCGCGCAATCCTTTAGCCGAGCCATTTGTACATCACCAGCGCGTCGACGTAGCCCTCAGCCGGATGGTCGAAGGCGCGCGGCAGGCGGCCGACGGTGGCGAAGCCGAGTCGGGTCCACAGGCGGACCGCGCCCGCGTTGCTGACCGCGACGAGGTTGAACTGCATCGCTTGGAAGCCGAGCGCACGCGCCGCGTCCTGCGAGTGTTCGCAGAGCGCCGTCGCGACGCCGCGGCCGCGCGCCGCCGGATCGACCATGTAGCCGCAGTTGCACACGTGCGCGCCCGGTCCGCCGTGGTTGGCCTTGACGTAGTAGCTGCCGACGACCGCATCGTCGATCTCGGCCACGTAGGTCGCCGCGGGCACGTCGATCCACACGCGTTCGGCCTGGGCGCGGTCGATGTCGCGGTCGAAGCCGTAGGTCTCGCCTGCGCGGGCAATGGGTTCGAAGAACGTCCAGATCGCCGGAAAGTCGGCGCGGGTCGCGCGGCGGATGGTCACGACAGCTGCTGCGACACGCTGCGCCCGTGTTCCAGCACGGCGTCGACGAGCAGGTCGATGTCGGCCAGCGTCGTGCGGTGGTTGGTGATCGCGACCCGCAGCGCGAACTTGCCCTCGCGCACGGTGCTCGACGGCACGGCCAATCCGCTCTCCTGAATGCGCAGCAGGATTTCCTGATTCCACCGATCGAGTCGCGCGGCGTCCTCGACGTCGGCCGGGCGGTAGCGGAAGCACACGACGTTGAACGGTGCAGGACCGAGGCGCTCGAGCGACGCATCCTCGTCGATCCGGGCCACCAGCCGCTGGGCCTGGGCGACGTTGTTCTCGATCACGCGCCCGATCTTGTCGATGCCGTGGTGCCGCAGGGACACCCACACCTTCAGCGCGCGGAAGCCGCGGCTCAGCTGCGGACCCATGGCGGAAAACTCGAGCGCCTCGGGCTGGATGCCGCGTCCGGCAGGGGCGAGATACGCCGCCGTGGTGTCGAAGGCGGCACGCTGACGATCGGCATCGCGCACCAGGACGCAGCCCACCTCGTATTGGATGTAGCCCCACTTGTGCAGATCGAAGGCCAGCGAGTCCGCCCGTTCCATGCCGCGCACGTGATGGCGATGGCGCTGCGTCGCCGCCAGCAGCGCGCCGAACGCGCCGTCGACGTGGAACCACAGGTTCTCTTCCTGGCAAAGATCGGCCAGCGCGTCGAGATCGTCCACGGCGCCGCCGTCCACGGTGCCCGCGTTGCCCATGACGCAGAGCGGCGTCACGCCGCGGGCGCGATCGTCGGCGATGGCCGCGCGCAGCGCGTCGATTTCGACCCGCCCATCGGCATCCGCCGCGACCCGGCGCACCGAATCACGGCCCAAGCCCAGGATGTCGGCCGATTTCTCGGCCCAGCTGTGGGTGTCGACCGAGCCGTAGAGCCCCAGCGGCCCGACCGCGGCAACGCCCGCGCCGCGGACGCGAGCGTCGAGGGCGTTGCGCGCCACCATCACCCCGATCAGGTTGGCCATCGTGCCGCCGCTGACGAGCAGGCCGCCCGCTTCGGATGGATAGCCCATCAGCGTCTTCAGCCAGTCGAGCACCTGGCGCTCGACCAAGGTCGCGCTCTGGTCGTAGCCGCCCGCGTGCGTATTCATGCCGGCGGCCAGCAGCCCGGCGA
>JBCCOR010000537.1:0-3892 GCA_039025295.1 Acidobacteriota bacterium | reverse complement strand
GCGGGCGCTGTCGCGCTCGGCCCGAGCGCGGGTTTCGGCGAATCCGGCCGCGTCGCGGGCGTCGGCGGCGGTGCGCGCGCGCAGCGTCGCCTGGTCGAGGCGCTCGGCCGAGACGATCGCGTCGTCGGCCAGACGGCGGATGCGCGCCAGCTCGGCGTCGGCGAATTCGATCTCGGCCGAAAGCCGGGCGCGTTCGGCGCGGGCCTGGCCGAGGGCGGCCTCGGCGCTGCGCAGCATCGCTTCGAGCTCGGCGCGACGGCGCGCGTCGAGCGGCTCGGGGGCGCGCGGCTGGAAGCGCGCGAGCACGGTCTCGCCGGCAATCACCGGATCGCCCGGATCGAGCGCGACGCGCAGGACGGTGCCGGCGTGCGGCGCGTCGACGACGTAGCGCTCGCGCACGCGCGTCTCGCCCTCTTCGTCGACGGTCACTTCGAGCGCGCCGCGCGCGACGACCGCGCTCTCGACCGGCAGCGGTCGCGGCTGCAGCGCCCAGGCCACGAGGGCGATCAGGACCAGGCCGAGAACGGCGTAGATCAGCAGGCGCAGACGGGGACGTTTGGCCATGGGAGAAGGCTCCTGTGGGAATCGACGCGCTCACTCGCGCGTCTTGAGCACGGCGATCAGGTCGAGCTTGGCGAGCCGACGCTTGACGATCAGGCCCGAGACCAGGGCGGCAAGCCCGGTGACCGCCGCCGACGCAGCCAGCGTGCGCGGGCTGATCACCAGCGGGAAACGATAGAGATCGGTGGCGAACGCCTCCACGATGCCGGCGGCCATAGCGGTGCCGAGGGCGAGACCGACCGGAATCGCCATCGCCGTCAGCAGGGCCAGCTCGCCGAGCAGGATCGTGCCGATCTCGCGACGGGTGAAACCCATCACGCGCAGGCTGGCGAGCTCGCGCGCGCGCTCGGAGAGCGAAACGCGGGCGGCGTTGTAGACCACGCCGAAGGCGATCAGGCTGGCGAAGAGGATGTTGAACGTGACCATCACGCCGAAGCCCTTCTCCATCTGCTCGCGGATGTTGCGCAGGGCGGTGTGGCGCATGTCGACGCCGGCGACGGCCGGAATCGCCTTGAGCCGACGGTAGAGCGCCGAGAGGGCGTTGGCGTCGACCTGCAGGAACGCGCCCGACAGGCTGCCGGCTTCGCGCAGCAGCCGGTTGAGCGGCGCATCGGCCATGTAGACGGCGAGCCCCATCGGCTCGTCGATCAGATCGACCACGACGCTGGTGCGCACGGGTCGGTTGCCTTCGAGCACCTCGATGCGCACCGGATCGCCGGGCCGCAGCGCGAGCCGCATGGCCAGCTGCCGGGTCATGACCACGCCGTGGGGCGGCAGCCGAATCGGTCGGGTCGGGTCGCCGTCGATCACCCGGCGCAGCTCCGGCGCGGGGTGCAGGCCCTCGATCGCGACCACGCGGCTGCGATGGCCGCTGCGCAGGCGCGCCGCGACGCTGCGCTGGGGCTCGACCCGCAGCACGCCCGGCAGCCGTGCCAGCGCGTGCAGGGCGTCGTTCGAGCGCGGCTGGACGAAGGTGACCGTGGCGTCCTGGCGGCGGATGCCGTCGAACTGCTGTTGGATCATCACGTCGATCGCGTCGACCATGAACAGCCCGGCGACCATCACCGCCGACGCGAAGGCGATGCCGAGGGCCGACAGGCCGGTGCGCACGGGCGTGCGACGCAGGTTGCGCAGCACGATGCGGCCGGGCAGCGGCAGCAGCTGGAAGAGGGCGGTGGTTTCGGGCCAGCGCAGGCGATGGCTCTCGGGCGCGGCTGGGCGCATCGCCTCGGCCGGCGGCAGGCGCGCGGCGTGGCGCACGCCGCTCCAGGCGCCGAGCAGGCCGGCGACCAGGCCGACGAGGAACGCGCGGCCGACGATCAGCGGCGAGGTGCGGTAGAGATCGAGCGGGAAGCGGTAGAAATCGAGATAGAGGTCCATCATGCCGCGTCCGAGCCAGAGCCCGAACGGCACGCCGATGAGGGTGCCGAGAACGGCGACCGCCGCGCCCCAGCCGGCGTAGTGCAGCGCGATGGCGCGGGCGCTGCGGCCGAGCGCCTTGAGCACGGCGATCTGCTGGCGCTGGACGGCGACCACGCGGCCGAGCGCGACGTGCACCAGCAGGGCCGCCACGCCGAGAAAGATGCTCGGCACGATGCGGCTGGCGCCGTGCAGGCCGCGCAGCTCCTCTTCGAGCGACCAGTGCGAGATTTGCAGCGATCGCGGGATCGCACCGCGGCCGCCGTAGGGATCGAGCAGGCGATCGAGGGCCGGAATCACCGCCTCGGCGCGCACGCCCGGCAGCAGGGTCAGGCTGACGTCGTTGAAGCCGCCTTCCATGTCGAACGCCGTCGCCAGCGCGCGCCGCGGCATCCACAGCACGCCGAAGTGGCGGTCGTCGGGGATCATCTCACCCGGCCGGATGGCGTAGATGTATTCCGGCGAGAGCGCGGTGCCGACGACGGTCAGATGGCGCTTGCGGCCGTTGATCACCGCCGACAGCTGCGCGCCGAGCGGCATGGCGTGGCCGCTCACGAACGCCTCCGACGCCACCACCTCGTCGCTGCGCGCCGGCCAGCGGCCGCTGCGCAGCACCGGCGCGTTGAGCCGCGACGCGGGCGGATCGGCGAGCGAGATCAGCCGGCCGGTGGCGGGCGCCTCGAGTGCGGGGACGTCGAGCAGCACGTCGACCACCACCCGCGTCGCCACCCGATCGACGCCCGGCAGCGCAGCGATGCGCGCCTCGGCCGACCGCGGCGCGCGGGTGGCGCCGGCGAAGACCTCGCCGAAGCGCTGCTGGGCGTAGTAGGCGGTCTGCGTGGTGCGCAGCGAGGTGAAGACCGTGAGGTACATCACCAGCATGCCGATGCCGACGCCGATCACCATGGCGATGGTCAGCACCTGGCCGCGGATGCCCCACAGATCGCGCAGCAGCTTGCGCCCGAGCATGCCCATCGCGCGCGCCGTCCTACCAGACCAGCGCGTCGGCGCGCAGGCGGGTCGTGTTGCGTTCGACGCTGGTCAGCTGGCCGTCGGCCATGCGCACGACGCGATGGGCGAGATCGGCGATGGCGGCGTTGTGGGTGATCACCGCGGTGGTCGTGCCGAGCTCGTCGTTGATGCGGGTGAGCGCGTCGAGCACCTGGACGCCGGTGTCGATGTCGAGCGCGCCGGTCGGCTCGTCGCAGAGCAGCACGTCGGGGCGCTTGGCGATCGCGCGCGCGATCGCGACCCGCTGCTGCTCGCCGCCCGAGAGCTGCGCCGGGAAGTGGTCGAGACGCGCCTCGAGGCCGACCCGCGCGAGCGCGTCCTCGGGCGCCATCGGCTCGGCGACGATCTCGGTCACCAGCGCGACGTTCTCACGCGCGGTCAGGCTCGGAATCAGGTTGTAGAACTGAAAGACGAAGCCGACGTGATGGCGGCGGTAGGCGGTCAGCGTGGCTTCGTCGGCGTTGCCGAGCGCTTGATCGCGATAGCGCACCGTGCCCGCGGTCGGCCGGTCGAGCCCGCCAAGGATGTTGAGCAGGGTCGATTTGCCGCTGCCCGACGGACCGAGCAGCACGATCATCTCGCCGGCGTAGAGCGTCAGGTCGACGCCGCGCAGTGCATGCACCTGCACCTCGCCCATGTCGTAGACCTTGGTGATGCCGCGCGCCTCGAACACCGTCTGGAACGGCGGACGATCCGCGGCCGGGGCGTCGATGGATGCGGGGGCGGTGGTCATCGTCGGGGGCGAGAAATGCGCCTCGAAGGGCAGCGTGGTGCCGCGGCTGCGGGCAGTGTAAGACATCACGTTATCTGACCCTGTTACGTTGCTGGCGGGATTTTTGTTCGTATTGATCTGCTCCTCGCAACCAACGTCTCCGCTGACCACCGCCGTCGCCGACGGCCG
>JBCCOR010000536.1:0-3899 GCA_039025295.1 Acidobacteriota bacterium | reverse complement strand
AGGGTGTGCAGCAGGCGCTGCTCAAGATCCTCGAAGGCACCCAGTGCAACGTGCCGCCGCAGGGCGGGCGCAAGCATCCGCATCAGGAATTCCTGCAGATCGACACGACCAACATCCTGTTCATCTGTGGCGGCGCCTTCGTCGGCCTCGAGGAGCGGATCGCGAGCCGCACCAACCAGAAGACCCTCGGCTTCGGCGCCAAGGTCGCCAGCACCGAGCAGCGCGAGAGCGCCGACCTCAGCCAGGTCGTGCCCGAGGATCTGATCAAATACGGTTTGATCCCCGAGTTTGTCGGCCGCCTGCCGGTGGTCTCGACCCTCCAGGCGCTCGACGAGGACGCGCTCGTGCGCATCCTGCAGGAGCCCAAGAACAGCCTGGTCAAGCAGTACCAGACGATGTTCGATCTCGAGGGCGTCGAGCTGACGATCACCGACGAGGCGATGCGCGCCATCGCGAGCGAGGCGATCAAGCGTAACGTCGGTGCACGCGGTCTGCGGATCATCATGGAAGAGCTGATGCTCGACCTGATGTACGACATTCCGTCGCAGCCCGACATCAAAGAAATTGTGATCAACGACGACGTGGTGGCCGAAAAGATCCAACCCGTCGTTCACCTTCGTCAGGCCGGCTGAGCCGGCCGCTTTCGGGAGACCCAACACACCGCCATGGCCGCCAGCTTCGTCCGCACCGAGATCGTTCAGCTGCCGATCGTCCCCCTGCGGGACATGGTCGTCTTTCCGCACATGATGGCCCCTTTCATCGTCGGCCGCGAGAGCTCCGTGCGGGCGCTCGAGCAGGCACTGCGCACGCCCGGAAAGCGCCTCTTCCTGGTCACCCAGCGCGATCCGAAGATCGATGATCCGATGCGCGAGGATATCCAGGATCTCGGCGTGATCGCGCGCGTGGTGCAGAACCTTCGCCTGCCCAACGGCAACGTCAAGGTGATGGTCGAGGGCGAGCGCCGCGGTCGCCTGCTCGATCTGCTCCAGCTCGAGGACGGCGCCGTCCCCGAGGCCGAGATCGAGAGCTACGACATCAACTACCCGGTGTCGGAGCAGATCGAGTCGTACATGAAGAAGATCCTCCGGCTCTTCGAGCAGTACGCCAAGCTCTCGCACCATCTCGCCTTCGAGGGCCTGATGCCGAGCATCAAGCTCGACGATCCCGACCGCTTCGCCGACACGCTGGCCGCGCACCTGATGGTGACCACGGCCGAGAAGCAAACCCTGCTCGACATGGTGAACCCCTACGAGCGCCTGCAGCATCTGCACGACCTGATCGAGCTGGAAGTCGAGAAGGTCAACATCGACAAGCGCATCAACGTGCAGGTCAAGAAGCAGATGGAGAAGGCGCAGAAGGAGTACTACCTCAACGAGAAGGTCAAGGCGATCCATCAGGAGCTGGGCCGCAAGGACGACCGCGCCGACGAGGTCACCGAGCTCAAGGAGAAGATCGAAGAGGCGAAGATGCCCGAGGACGTGCAGGACAAGGCCCTGCAGGAGCTCAAGCGCCTCGAGGCAATGCCGCCGGTGTCGGCCGAGGCGACGGTGTCGCGCAACTACATCGACTGGCTGATCAGCGTGCCCTGGAACAAGCGCAGCCGCGAGATGTGCGACATCGAGCGCGCCGAGACGATCCTCAACGAGGACCACTACGGCCTCAGTAAGATCAAAGAGCGCATCCTCGAATTCCTCGCCGTGCGTCAGCTGACGCGCAAGAGCCCGAGCTCGATCATCTGCTTCGTCGGCCCGCCGGGCGTCGGTAAGTCGTCGCTGGCGCGCTCGATCGCGCGCGCCACCGGCCGCAAATTCGTCCGCCTGTCGCTCGGCGGCGTGCGCGACGAGGCCGAGATCCGCGGCCATCGCCGCACCTACATCGGCGCCTTCCCCGGTCAGATCATCCAGATGATGAAGCGTGCCGGCACGGTCAACCCGGTCTTCCTGCTCGACGAGATCGACAAGATGGCCGCCGACTTCCGCGGCGATCCGGCGGCGGCGCTGCTCGAGGTGCTTGATCCGGAGCAGAACGACGCCTTCGCCGATCACTATCTCGACGTCGACTACGACCTCTCGAAGGTCATGTTCATCGCCACCGCCAACGTGATGCACACCATTCCGTCGCCGCTGCGTGACCGCATGGAGATCATCGAGCTGTCGGGCTACACGCCGTCGGAGAAGCTGGCGATCGGCCAGCAGTTCCTGGTGCCGCGCCAGGTCGAGAAGCACGGCTTCAAGAAGAAGCACAAGCTCGAGATCAGCGAGGACGCCATGCGCTTCCTGATCGATCACTACACGCGCGAGGCCGGCGTGCGCAGTCTCGAGCGCCAGGTCGCCTCGGTTTGCCGCAAGCTCGCCCGGCGCATGCTCAAAGACGGCAGCAAACGCCCCGAGGTCGTCGACACGGTCGACATGGTGCGCGAACTGCTCGGCAAGCCGCGCTACCGCAAGCGCGGCAAGCAGAAGGAGTCGATGGTCGGCGTCTCGACCGGCCTGGCCTGGACGGAAACCGGCGGCGAGCTGCTCGAGACCCAGATCAGCCTGCTCAAGGGCGACGGCAAGCTCACGCTCACCGGCAAACTCGGCGACGTGATGCAGGAGTCGGCGCGCGCCGCGGTGTCGTACGTGCGTGGCCGCGCGGGCGAGCTCGGCATCGATTCCGAGTTCCACAGCAGCACCGACGTCCACATCCACGTGCCCGAGGGCGCGATTCCCAAGGACGGCCCGTCGGCGGGCATCACCATGGCCACCGCCCTGGTGTCGGCACTCACCCAGGTGCCGGTGCGCAAGGACGTCGCGATGACCGGCGAAATCACCCTCCGCGGAACCGTCTTGCCCGTCGGCGGAATCAAGGATAAAATCCTGGCAGCCTTCCGCGCTGACATCGTCGAGATCGTTTTGCCCCAGGAAAACGAGAAAGATCTCGAAGACATCCCTGCGGAAGTGCGCGATGTTTTGAATGTTCACCTCGTCGAATCCATGGACGATGTTCTGCGCATCGCCCTCGACGACGAGAACCGCCCGCTGTCCAACCAAGACGGCGGCGGTGACATCCAGTCATCGGCCTCCGACGCCGAACCGGCCACCGGTTCTGGTTCCGTCGCGCACTGATCGGCCCCGCGCGGGCCGCTCACGCACCGGCGGCCCTCGTCCACCCACGCCTCACGTCCGCGCGTACGCGCCGCATCGCCCTCTTTCGAGCACCGCGGCGCGCGTCGGATCGCCGCTGACGCCCGTTGGCGACCGATCCGCACACCGCATCATCGCTTCCTGAACATCCGCCGATCGTCGGCTGATCCCGTCGACTGTCGGGCTGGCCTCCGATCGTGAATATCGACACAGCGGATTTTCTGCGCACGGCCATGGCCGCCGCGCAATTCCCTCGGGACGGCATGCCGGAGATCGCCTTCGTCGGCCGCTCGAACGTGGGCAAATCGAGTCTGATGAACCGGCTGCTGAACCGCAAAGGTTTGGCGCGCACCAGTTCGACACCGGGCCGAACCCGGGCGGTGAACTACTTCGTGGTCAACCGCCGGCTGTATTTCGTCGATTTGCCGGGCTACGGCTACGCCAAGGCATCGAAGGCCGATCGGCGGCGCTGGGCCGCGCTGATGGAGGACTATCTCGATCACGCGCGCGATCTGGCGCTCTTCATCCAGCTGGTCGACAGCCGCGTCGGCGCGACCGCGCTCGATCAGCAGGCGTACGAGTTTTTCGTACACGGCCTGGAACGAACGCCCTTGGTGGTCGCCACCAAGATCGACAAAGTGCCTCGCAGCAAGCGTCATCGCCAGCTGCGGGCTGTCCGCGAAGCGCTCGCGCTGGACGACCCCGATCTCCCCCTCGCCGTCTCCGCCCAAAATGGCGAGGGCGTCAAACACCTCTGGAACCGCATTGAGCGCT
>JBCCOR010000535.1:0-3915 GCA_039025295.1 Acidobacteriota bacterium | reverse complement strand
GAACGCGTCGGCGAGATCGGTCAGAAAGCGCCCCGGATCGGCGCGCACGCCCAGCCAAGGCTTGCGGTTCTTGACCAGCGTGTCGGCGTCGAGATTGACCGAGATCAGCTTCGCGCCGCGGCCGATGTGGCGGCCGTAGTCGAGGCGGAAGTCGCACGGCACGCCGCAGAGCACGACGACGTCGGCTTCCTTGAGCGCGAGGCGGCGCTTGTGGCGCATGTGCAGCGCGTGCCCCGGACCGAGCAGGCCGCGCGCCATGCCGCTGAGATAGGCCGGCACGCCCAGCGCGTCGACCGCGGCGGCAACCGCGTCGGCGCGGCCCGCGTGGATCAGCGACTGGCTGCCGATCACCAGCACCGGCCGGCGCGCGCGGGCGAGCGCCTTGGCGGCGTTCGCGAGCGGCTTCGCCGGCGACGACGGCGGCGTCCACGGCGCGACCGACGGCAGGCGATCGGGACGCCGCGCGCCGGCGAAGAGCTTGCCGACGTGACGGCTGAGATAGCGCCGCACCGCCCAGCCGGCCGCGCCGCCGCCCTTCGCATCGAGACCGTACTGGCCGCGCACAATCGGCTCGGGATAGAGCAGATCGACCGGACATTCGACGAACACCGGCCCCGGCACGCCGTCGGTGGCGGCGGCGAAGGCGGCGTCGACGGTCGGGCCCAGATCGCGCACGCGGCTGACCGTCGCCTGCCACTTGACGTGCGGCGCCATCAGCGCCTGCTGATCGATGTCCTGCAGCGAGCCGCGGCCTTTGAGGATGGTGCCGGTCGCGCCGCCGAGGACCACCACCGGCGACTGCGCCAGCTGCGCGTTCTTGACCGCGGTGACGGTGTTGGTCATGCCCGGTCCGGCGGTGACGGCGGCCACGCCGGGCACGCCGGTGAGCCGCGCCATGGCGTCGGCGGCGAAGACCGCGCTGGCCTCGTCGCGGACGTCGACGATGCGGATGCCGCGCGCCTTGGCGGCGGTCAGGATCGGCGAGATGTGCCCGCCGCAAAGGGTGAAGAGGGCGCGCACGCCGCGGCGGACGAGCACCTCGGCCACGCGGCCGCCGCCGTGTTCGGGAACAGCCTGGGCAGCGCCCGCGCCGGCGACCGACGGGGTGGATGATTCGGCTTGCATCGCGTTCTCCTCAGAAGATCAGCCGGCGGACGCCCTGGGCTAACCGCGCCGCGCGGCCAGCACGTGCGCGTCGGGCACGGCGCAGTGAAACGTGCCCGTGAACACGGGCGCAGACGGAACGTCGTCGTCGTCGAGCGCGACCACCTCGACCTCGACCCGCGCGCGGTCGGGGCGCGCGCGGTCGTCGACCCGCTGCGCCGACGCGCGCAGCCGGACGCCGGCCGCGGCAGGCGCCCGAAAGCGGGTCTCGGCCTTGGCCAGCACCACGGTCGGCGCGTTGACGGCCAGCATCGCCGCGTGGTCGGCGAGCGAGAAGACGAAGCCGCCGTGCACCAGGCCGTGCTCGTCGGCGGCCATCGCCGCGGTGGTCGTCAGCTCGACCTCGGCCGCACCGTCGGCGAGCCGCGTCGGCGTGCCCGACCACCGGCGGTCGATCGCCCGATGGGTGCGGATCGCGTCGTCGACGCTCACGCCTCGCCCATGTGCGGATAGTCGATCCCGATCGGCGAAACGAAGGTCTCTTTGATCGAGCGCTGCGAGGTCCAGCGCAGCAGGTTCCACACCGAGCCGGCCTTGTCGTTGGTGCCCGACGCCCGCCCGCCGCCGAACGGCTGCTGGCCGACGACGGCGCCGGTCGGCTTGTCGTTGACGTAGAAGTTGCCCGCGCTGTGGCGCAGCGCCGCCGCCAGCTGCGCGATCACGCCGCGGTCGCGAGCAAAGATCGCGCCGGTCAGACTGTAGGTCGTCGCCGTGTCACACAGATGGAGCGCTTCGTCGAGATCGGCGTCGTCGTAGACGTAGATCGTCAGGACCGGGCCGAAGAGCTCGTCGCGCATCGTCGGGTAGCGCGGATCGGTGGTCACGATCACGGTCGGCTCGACGAAGTAGCCGGTCGAATCATCGCAGCCGCCGCCGACCAGGATCTCGGCGTCGGCCGACGCCCGCGCGCCCTCGATCGCGTCGCGCTGGGTGGCGAACGACTTGGCGTCGATCACCGCCGCCATGAAGTTGCGGAAGTCGACCGGCGAGCCCATGCGGATCGCGCCGACGACGTCGGCCAGGCGCTCGCGCACGGTCGGCCACAGGCTCTTGGGGATGTACGCGCGCGAGGCGGCCGAGCACTTCTGGCCCTGGTATTCGAAGGCGCCGCGCACGAGCGCGGTCACCAGCGCGTCGACGTCGGCCGAGGCGTGGGCGAAGATGAAGTCCTTGCCGCCGGTCTCGCCGACCAGGCGCGGATAGCTGGCGTAGTCGGCGACGTTCGCGCCGACCGTGCGCCACATGCGCTGGAACGTGCCGGTCGAGCCGGTGAAGTGCACGCCCGCCAGCAGCGGACTGGCCAGGGTCGGATCGCCGACCGCCGGGCCCGGACCGGGCAGGAAGTTGATGACGCCCGGCGGCAGGCCGGCCGCCTCGAGCAGGCGCATGATGTGGTAAGCCGAGAGGATCGCGGTCGAGGCCGGCTTCCACAGCACCGTGTTGCCCATCATCGCCGGCGCGGTCGGCAGGTTGCCGGCGATCGAGGTGAAGTTGAACGGCGCGACGGCGAAGATGAAGCCCTCGAGCGCGCGGTATTCGACCTGGTTCCAAAGGCCCGGCGACGAGATCGGCTGCTCGGTGTACATCTGCCGCATGTAGTGCGGGTTGAAGCGCCAGAAGTCGATCAGCTCGCAGGCGCTGTCGATCTCGGCCTGAAAGACCGTCTTCGACTGGTTGAGCATGGTCGCCGCGTTGAGCGTGTCGCGCCACGGCCCGGCCAGCAGCTCGGCCGCCTTGAGAAAGACCGCTGCGCGATCTTCCCAGGCCATCGCCGACCAGCCGTGCCAGGCGTCCTGGCTGGCCTGGATCGCGCGCGCGACCTCGTCGGGGCCGGCCTGGTGGAAGGTCGCGAGCACGTGCCCGTGATCGTGCGGGCAGACCGTCTCGCCGACGCGGCCGGTGCGGATCTCCTCGCCGCCGATGATGATCGGGATGTCGGGCCGCTCGCCGAGCATCGCGTCGAGGCGGGTCTTCAGGCTGTGCTTCTCGGGCGAACCGGGCGCGTAGTCGCGCACCGGTTCGTTGATCGGCGTCGGGACCGGAACGATTCCATTGGGCATCGGCGTGTCATCCTCGCGCGCCCGCGCGTCGCTCGCGCGCGGCGGACGCAGCAGTCGTCCGTTCAAGAAGGATTCCGCGATCGCCGTCGGGCTCGAGGGCCGCGTGGGGAAACGGCGATCGGCGGCAGTGTACACAATTCGAGCCCACCGAAACGACGTCCGGTGGGCTCATCGGGCAGGGGGTGCGGCGCGCGCGGGCGCCGCTCAGGCGATGTCGCCGAGTCGGCGCACGTCGGTGACGCGCGCGCGGTCGAGGATGCGCCGCTTCTCGCGCGGCCAGTGGCCGACCTGCGCCGCTTTGCGAACGAACGCGTCGACGGTAACGTCGCTGGTCTCGGCATGGTGGACGTCGACGTCGAGCAGGATCACGCGCGCGTCGTCGATGTCGTCGCAGCGGCCGATCAGCGTCTCGGGGCCGTCGGTGTCGACGACCACGGTGATGCCGTGCAGCGCGTGCTTGTGATGATGGAAGGTGCCCATCGACGAACGATCAGGCGCAGTGCTCGTCGAACGCGCCGACCAGATCACCGGCGACGTCTTCCATCGCGCGGCCTTCGATGCGGTGGCGCGGCATGAAGTAGACCAGTTCGCCGTCTTTGATCAGCGCCATGCTCGGGCTCGACGGCGGAATCTCGGCCATCAGCGCGCGGGCGCGGGCGGTGGCCTCGAGATCCTGGCCGGCGAAGACCGT
>JBCCOR010000534.1:0-3925 GCA_039025295.1 Acidobacteriota bacterium | reverse complement strand
CCGATCGAGCTGGCCGCCGCGCGCGCCCCAGCGGCGCACCGCGTCGATCACCGCGGCTTCGTCCCACAGGCTCTCGACCTGGATGTAGTCGTGCAGCGCGCGCCGCGCCCGCTGCGGCAGCGCGCCCGCGGGCGGATCGCCGATGCCGATCACGCGCGCGCCGACGCGCGCCAGTGCCTCGGTGAAGAGCATCATCTCGACCGGATAGCCGGGGGAAAACATCAGGACGTTCATCGAGAAATCTCCGGAAAGATCGAACGGTGCGAATGCGAACGGCGACGCTCAGCCGAGCTCGACGCGCACGACGCTGATCAGCGTCTTGAGCGCGCGGCGGACGACGTCGGTTTCGGGATGGCGGAGGATCGCGTAGCCCTCGCCCTCGTAGCTGCCCGTCGGCGCGACGCCGATGCGCGGCAGGTTCGACTCGATCACCAGCGGGCCGACCGTCTTCTGCGCCGCTTCGAGTCCGTGGATGGCGCGCACGCGCCCCTTGCCCTGACCGCGCAGGAAGGCCGCGCCGGCGGCGTAGCGCCGCACCGGCGGATCGAACTGGCCGTCGATCATCACCCGCGCCCAGGCGCGATAGAAGTCCATGTGGTGGGCGTACGAGATCAGCTTCGAGATCTGAACGCCGCCCGGTCGGGCGCCGACCTCGGAGATCGCGATCGTGCCGTCACGGCGGCGGAACCACTCGAGATGCGACACGCCGGTGCCCATGCCGAGCGCCTGCAGGGCGCGCGACGCGACGCTGCGGATGTCGTTGTACTGCGGATGGTCGACCTCGCGCGGCAGCAGGATGCACCACTGGATCCACGGATTGCGCACCGCCTCGAGCGGCGTCGGTTCGTAGTGGGTGAGCGAGTGCCAGATCAAGCGTCCGCCGAGGGACACGCCGTCGAAGGAATGCTCCTCGCCCTGGATGAACTCCTCACCCAGAAGCGGACGGTCGGGCCGCGGCGGATTGGCGCGCAGCGCCTGGCGCAGCGCTTCGGCGTCCTCGACCATGAAGGTGGCCTTGGCGCCGGCGCCGTCGGGCGGCTTGATCACCACCGGATAGCCGACCGCATCGATGAAGTCCCAGGCGTCCTGCGGCTGGCGGATCGTGCGATGGCGCGCGCACGGAATGCCGGCGGCGCGCAGCGTTTCCTTCATCAGCGCCTTATCGCGGAAGCGGCGCGCCGCGTCGGCGCGCATGCCCGGCAGACCGAGGCGATCGCGCACCGCGCCGAGCGGCTCCTGCAGCTGCTCGAGCGTGCCCAGCAGACGGTGCACCGGCCCGGTGCGGCTGAGATCCGCGACCGCGTCGGTGATGCGGTCGGTGTTCAGGCCGTCGCGCAGACGGCGATGGCCGACGATGCGCGCGCGCAGATCGCCGGGCAGGCGTTCGAGCGGATCCTGGCTGATCAGCGCGACCTGCGCGTTCGGATGATGGACGGCGGCGCGCAGGAAGCGCATCGTGGTGTCGAGGAAGAAAGGCGCGACGAAGACGACGTTGCGGATCATGGGCCTCGGGTTTCGTATGCGGAGGTGGATCGACGGCGGACGGCGACGAGCGGCGGTCGGAGCATATCCCAGCAGGCGGCCGCGGACGCGCCGCATCGCGCGCGTCCGTGCTTAGCCCGCGCGCGTCCGCGCGATCTTCGGCGCGCCGTCCTGCGCAAGCGCGTCCGCTTCGGCGCGCAGCGGCGCGAGGTAGACGACCAGCCAGCGGTTGCGCCGCTCGGCGTCGTCCCAGCTGGCGCGCGCGGAGGCCAGCCAGCGACGGCGCGCGTCGGGCTCCGGTGCGAGCACGGCACGCAGCTGCTGCGCTTCGCCGCGCCAGACATCACGCAGCGCGCGGCGCACGCCGCCCCGGCGCGCTGCGACCGCCTCCAGCGCCGGCAGCGCATCGAGCATCTGCGCGGCACGCTGCGGCTGCGACGCGCCGATGGCGCGCCGGACGCGCAGCAGCGTCCACTGAACGGCGGCGGTCACGGTGGCAGGGTCATCGGCCAGCGCCTGCAGCGCAGCGGCGGGCGGCAGCAGCGACGCGACCAAGGTACCTCGAGCCATGCGCCAGCGCACCTCGTAGAGCGTTAGCCGCAGCTGCGATTCGGCGTGGCGCCGGGCGGCCTCGGGCGGGCGCACGGCACCGGCAGCGCCCGATGCGGCGGCCTCGACCCGCAGGCTGAACGCCGCGCGCGCGAGCAGCGGCGACGGATCCCGGCCGCGCAGCAGCTGCATGTCGGCGGCGTCGAGCAGGATGCCGGCGCGCAGGCCGTGGAAGCGCACCCAGTCGGGCGAGGACGCCAGCAGCGGGTTGAGCTGCGCGACCGCGCGCGCGATCCACGGCATCGGATCCTCGCCGCGGTAGAACCCGGCGGTGGCACGCAGCGCGAGCAGGCTGGCCAGGTTCGAGCGTGCCCACGGATCGTCGGGATCGAGCGCCAGCGCGCGGCGCATCGCCGCGCGGCCGGCGTCGAGCGCCGCCGCCGCCGGCCGGCCGTGGTGCAGGGCGTTCTCGCCGAGGCTGCTGTAGGTCATCGCTAGGTTGTAGAACGCGATCGGCTCGTCGGGCGTGCGCCGGGTCATCCGCCGGGCGTAGACGACGCCCTGCCGCAGCGTGCGATGGGCATCGACCTCGGCCCGCGCCTCGGCCATCGCGCGCAGGAAGAGCAGGCGACCCAGCTCCTGATGCAGCACATAGGCGCCGCCCGGCAGCCGCGCCGCACGCCGGAAGCGCAGCGCGGCCAGATCGAGCCACGGCCGCGGCTCGTCGTCGAGATCGAACATCAAGATGCGCTGCGCGTGCGTCAGGTCGATCTCGCCCAGGATGCGCTGGAGCGCCGGATCGCTCGGATCAGCGGCGACTGCGCGCAGCGCCTGGGATCGACCACGCCGCAGATCGTCGCGGTTGTCCTCACCCAGCACCCACATGCGATAGGCCGCCCACACGCTCGCCAGCGCAGCCCGTTCGCCGATGATCGACGCGCGATCGGCGTCGAGCTGCAGCGCGCGCCGGCAGGCCACGCGCGCCTGATCGCGGATCGCCCGCATGCTCGGCACCGAGGCTTCGGCGATCGCCCCGGCCTGCTCGATGCCATAGCGCAGCATACTCACGCGCAGCCGGCACAGTTCGAGCGCCACCCGCGGATCGCTCGCCGCCGTGCGTGCCGCCGTGCGCCGCGCGTGCTCGGCGGCACGCACGTCGCGCCAGGCGTCGGCGGTCGCACCGCGGATGAAGCGATGCTCAGCGCGCTGGCGGAGGATCGTGCCGATCAGCTCGTCGGCCTCGTGACGCCAGGGCAGCGTCGCGCGCGCCGCCACGGCCCGCGCCAAGGCGGCGTCGTAGTCGGCCTCGTGCAGCAGCAGCAGCGCCTCGATGTAGGCCGGCGCGGTCGACGGCGCTGAGCGGCCGCGTCTCAGGAACACACGCGCCGCGTCGCGGTCGCGCCGCGCAGTCGCGGCGGCGTCGGCGCGCAACCGCGGATCGTCGAGATCGCCCAGGCGCAGACGCGCATCGGCGTAGCGCGCCGAGAGCGCGCGGCCGAGGGCATAGGCGATCGCCGGCGTCTGGTGGCCGCTGTCCCAGGCCGCACGCAGCTGGACCAAGCCGCGATCGGCCTCGCCCAGGGCCAGCCAACCGCGGCCGATCGCACCGCGCAGCGGCGCGCGTGCCGGCCCCGGCTGATCGCGCACGAGTGCCTCGAGCGCGCGGATGCGCTGGCGTACCCGCCGCTGCGCGGGCCGCACGTCGTGCGCGGCCGACATGTACTCGGCGCGCAGGGTGCCTTCGAGGTTCTGTCCGATCGGATCATAGCGCTGGACGGCCGCGCTCCGCTGCTGCGCGCGAGCCGCCAGCGCAACGAGCAGGACGGCGGCCAGCGCCGCCGCCGCGGCTGCGCGCGCGCTGGCCCGAGGCGCCGCGCGCGCTCGAGGCGATCGT
>JBCCOR010000533.1:0-3931 GCA_039025295.1 Acidobacteriota bacterium | reverse complement strand
GTCGATGGAAAAATAAAAAATCGACCGCCCTGTCGAAATCGCCCCCGCCCGCGTGTCGTAGGGGTGAAGACGGCCGAGCGGCCTCGCGGTGAGCGCCGCTGCCGAGCTGTCCAACATCCCGATCTTCGATGAGGAGAACCACCATGAAGTACGCCATGCTGATCTACGAGACGTCCGCCGAACGCGCCCGCGGCCACGGGGACACCGAGGAGGCGAAGGCCTACTGGGGCGCCTGGGAAGCCTACTCGCAGGCGATCGCCGACGCCGGCGTGAGCTACGGCGGCGCCGGCCTGCAGGAGCCCGACACCGCCACGACCCTGCGGCTGAACGGCGACGCCGAACGCCAGGTGCAGGACGGTCCCTACGCCGACAGCAAGGAGATGCTCGCCGGCTTCTTCCTGATCGACGTGCCCGATCTCGACACCGCCCTCGACTGGGCGTCGCGCCTGCCGGCCCACGAGGGCTCGATCGAGATCCGGCCGCTGCTGGACATGTGAGCGGGGTGACGCCATCGTCCGATCCGCCGTCCTCCGCGATCGCCGCCGTCGACGTCCGCGATGACGATGTCGACGCGGCGGTCGCGGCGGCCCACCGCGCCCACTACGGCCGGCTGGTGGCCTATCTGGCGGCGCACCATCGCGGTGACGTCATGGCCGCGGAGGACGCCGTCGCCGATGCGTTCGCGGCGGCGCTGCGCGACTGGCCTGCGGCGGGCGTGCCGCGCAAGCCGATCGCCTGGCTGTCGACGGTCGCGCGCCGGCGCATGCTCAACCGCCTGCGCCACGCGCAGGTGATCGACGCGGCCAGCGACGATCTGCGCGCGCGCGACGCCGACCGCGCGGCGGACGCAGCGGCGGACGCGCCGGCGATGCCCGATCGTCGGCTCGAGCTGCTCTTCGTCTGCGCGCATCCGGCGATCGACCGCGCGGTGCAAACGCCGCTCATGCTGCAGACCGTGCTCGGTCTCGACGCCGCGCGCATCGCGTCGGCGTTTCTCGTCGCGCCCGCCACCCTCGGCCAGCGCCTGGTGCGCGCCAAGGCCAAGATCCGCAAGGCGGGGATTCCGTTCGTCGTGCCGGATGCGGCCCAGCGTCCCGCGCGGCTGCGGGCGGTGATGGACGCGATCTACGCCGCCTACGGCACCGCCTGGGACGCCGATGGCGCCGACGCCCGCCGGCGCGGCCTGGCCGACGAGGCGATCTGGCTGGCGAGCGTGCTCGCCGATCTGCTGCCCGACGAGGCGGAGCCGCGCGGCCTCGTCGCGCTGATGCGCTACTGCGAAGCGCGCGCTCATGCGCGCCGGGCGGACGACGGTGCGTACGTGCCGCTCGATCGGCAAGACGCCGCGCGCTGGGATCGCGCGCACCTGACCGCGGCCGAGACCGCACTGCGCGACGCCGCGCGCTGCGGGGCCCTCGCCGGCGCGCTGCCCGGCCGCTACCAGTGGGAGGCGGTGATCCAGTCGCTGCACGTCGACGGCCGGCTGCGCGGCGCGCCGCGTCCCGATCTGGTGGTGGCTGCCTACGACGGCCTGCTCGCCGCGTCGCCGACAACCGGCGTGCGGGTCGCGCGCGCGGCTGCGCTGGTGGCCGCGGCGCGCGCCGAGGACGCGATCCGCGCCCTCGACGTGCTCGCCGCCGATGCCCGGGCAAAGCGCGCCCTCGATGCCTACCAGCCCTATTGGGCGGTGCGGGCCCGCGCGCTGGCCGCGCTCGACCGGCGCGACGCGGCGCGCGCGGCCTACGGGCGCGCCATCGGCCTGACCGAGCGCGAGGGCGTGCGCGCCTATCTGCAGATGCAGCTCGACGCCCTGCCGACTTGATGCCCTGGCGTGCCGGCGCGCTGATGCCGAGCCGGCCCAATGGAGGCACGCCCTGATGCAAAAGGGCCCGCGCGCCGAAGCGTGCGGGCCCGAACGCGACGCGTCGCGCGCTGCTGCGATCAGTAGACGTGCCAAAGACCGCCGCGGTAGCCGCTGCGCTCGAACGGACCGCTGCGCTGCGCCTCGGTCTCCGAGCAGGTCGCGTTGAGACCAATCTCACTGAGCACGTTGGTGTCGACGTAGCTGAGACTCTCGCTGCAGTTGCGCTGGCCGCAGAGCTCCTGCGCCGCCACCAGGAAGTTGCTGTAGTAGCTCGCGCCAGACGCCTCAGGGAAGACGTTGACCATGTCGATGATGCTCTGGCCGCACGTCGGGTTCTGGAAGACGACGTTGGCGTAGCCGAAGAACTCACCGCCGTGGCCGAGGAAGCCGAAGACCTCCATCAGGCCCAGGCCGTAGGTCAGCGGAATGCCGGCGAGATCGGCGTTGGTCCGGATCAGGCGGCGGCGCTGGGTTTCCGGACTGAGCAGCTCGCCCGAGACCAGGGCCTGCACCCAGCGGGTCAGATCCGGCGCGGTCGAAACCATCGCGCCGGCCGCCCACGCCGCGGTCGGGTTGAACAGGCTGGTGACGTTGCGCAGCGTGGTCTCGTAGGTCGGGTTGGCGTCGCAGAGCGTCGACGGATCTTCCGGCCAGAAGAGATAGCCGCGCGTGCGATGGCCCCAGAAGCGCGGCTCGGTGGCGAAGTAGGTGTCGTTGAGGCCCAGCGGGATGATCAGACGGTTCTCGAGCTCGTTCTCGAGGCGGTTGCCGGTGATCGCTTCGATGATCATGCCGAGCAGCAGGTAGTTGCTGTTCGAATACTTCCAGCACTGACGGATCCCGTCGCCCTCGTAGCAGTTGCTGCCGCATTCGCTGCAGGTGTCGTCGGGATCGAACTCGGGCGTCACGCCCTCGAGGGTGTTGACGATTTCCTGAGGCGTCCACGCGCGCCGCGGGTTGGTGAACAGCTCGATCTGGAAGTTGCAGTCGTTGAAGTCGGGGATGCCGCTGCGCATGCCGAGCATCTTCTCGACCGTGATGCGGTCGGCGTTCTGGATCGGAGCGACCGCAGGACCGAGCAGGTCCTGGAGGGTGTCGTCGTAGTCGAGGCGGCCTTCGTCGATCAGCTGCAGGACCACCGTGGCGACGAAGGTCTTGGTGGTGCTGCCGATGCGGTACTGCATGTCGCCCTCGAGCGGCTGGCCGCTGCTCAGGTTGGCCACGCCGCCGGTGTAGACGGTGCTGTTGGCGCCGGGCGTCGAAGGGAAGGTCGCGACCAGCGAGCCGGGCAGGTCGCAGCCGTCGCGGATCTGGTCGAGGCAGGACTGAATCGGCGTGTCCGCGTCCTGCGCCAGCAGCGCGGGCGCGGTCAGCAGGCCGGAGAGCAGAACGAGGAAGATGAGGAAACGGGTTCGAGACATCATGGGGTCATGGACTCCGCGAGAAAAGGGTGAAGACTTGCAGGAGTTACAGTAGCTCGATCGAAAGGGACGAAGATGGACAGATGGCGCGAACTTAGAACGTGTCGTAGACCGCCCACAGCGAGCCGCGGTACTGCGGCTCGGCGTCGGCGGTGAAGAGGGCCTCGCGCTGTTCGCGCGAGAGCGCGTCCTGAACCAGGCAGTCGCCGCTGTTGCACAGGATGTTGTCGGCGCTGAGGAAGATGTCGAGGAAGCTGCTGCCCTGGAGCTCGGGGAAGAGATTGACCATGTCGATGATCTGCTGCTGACAGGTCGGGCTCTGCATCGCGACCGTGGCGAAGCCGAAGAATTCGCCGCCGTGGCCCTGGAAGCCGTCGAGCAGCATCACGCCCAGGCCGTAGCCGATCTGTGTGCCCTCGAGATCGCCGTTGACGAAGGTGAGCTGCGCCTTGTGCAGCGCGGGCGTGATCTGGCTGCCGCTGAGCAGCGCGGGCAGCCAGCGCTCGAGATCGGGAATGTTCGAGATCATGCCGCCCGCGGCCCACGCCACAGTCGGGCTGAAGGTGCCGGTGACGTCGCGCAGACTGTAGACGTCGGTCGGCTCGCGCGTGCGCAGCGCGGGCATGTAGCCGCTCGAGAACGGCGG
>JBCCOR010000532.1:0-3935 GCA_039025295.1 Acidobacteriota bacterium | reverse complement strand
CGACCTCGCCGACCGGCTGGCGCGCGTGCGCCGGCTGCCGGGTCGGGCCGGCTTCGTCATCGAAGAAGACTTCCTCTTCCGCGCCGACGTCCACGACGCCGATCCGAAGCGCGTCCTCGGTCGCATGCTGCCGCGTGGCCGCGGCATCGAAGACGGCGTCGACGTGCTCGATCGACTCGCCGCCCATCCCGCGACCGCGCGCCATCTGGCGCACAAGCTCGCGGTCCGCTTCGTCGCCGACGCGCCGCCATCCGATCTGGTCGACGACGTCGCGGCTGCGTTCCGGCGCACACAAGGCGATCTGCGCGCGACGGTGCGGACGCTGGCGCATCATCCGGCGTTCTGGCATCGCGACACGGTGCGCTCGGCGAAGATCAAGACGCCGTTCGAGCTGGTGACGTCGGCGGCGCGCGCCCTCGACGCCGACGTGCGCGCCACCCACGGCCTGGCCGACTGGACGGCGCGCATGGGCCAGCGTCTCTACGCCTGGGAGGCGCCGACCGGCTGGCCCGACCGCGCCGACGCCTGGGTCAACGCCGGCGCGCTGCTGCAGCGCATGAACTTCGGCCTGAGCTTCGCGGCCGGCCGCGTGCTGGGCGTGCGCTTCGACCTTGCGGCCTTGCTCGACGGCCGCGAGCCGGCATCGCGCGACGAGGCGCTCGATCGCTATGCGGCGCAGCTCATGCCCGCGCGCGAGGCCGCGCTCAGCGACGCGCTCGCGCCGCTGCGGCGGCTGGTGCACGCGCCTGCGAAGATGGCCGAGGCGCTCGACGCGCAGGCCGGCGCGGCGACCGCAGCCGACGGCGACAACAACCCGCGCGCGGTCGACTTCTTCGACGACGACAGCGACGAGCCGCCGCTCTTCGCCGACGGCTTCGACGGCGAAGAGCACGCCCACGCGCGCGGCCGCCCGGGCGACGGCACCGTGCGCGCCGAATCCGGCGCGGCGGCGCACGTCGTCGGCGTGCTGCTCGGTTCGCCCCCGTTCCAGCGCCGCTGAGGCGCGATCGACTCCTTCGACATTCGTTCACCGAGGTATCCACCATGTTCGATCGCAGAGCTTTCCTGAAGAACGGCGGCCTGGCCCTCGTCACCCTCGGCGCCGGTCCGGCGTTTCTCACCCGCGCGGCGGCGGCCGCACCCGGCGCGCGCCCGTTCCACCGGCGCAAGGTCCTGGTGACGATCTTCCAGCGCGGCGCGATGGACGGCCTGATGGCGGTGCAGCCGCTCGACGATCCGCATCTGGCGTCGCTGCGTCCGCGCCTGCATCTGCGCGCCGATCGCCGCGCCGACGCCGATCGTCGCACCCGCGATCTCGGCATCGGCTACGGCCTGCATCCGGCCTTCGATCCGCTCCTGCCGCTGTGGCGCGACGGCCATCTGGCGATCGTCCACGGCGTCGGCTCGCCCGATCCGACGCGCTCGCACTTCGACGCTCAGGACTTCATGGAGTCGGGCACGCCCGGCCGCAAGGGCACGCCCGACGGCTGGCTCAACCGGGTGGTCGGCGCGCTCGGCCACGACGCGACGCCCTTCCGCGCGGTGGCGATGACGCCTGCGCTGCCGCGCTCGTTCTACGGCGACGCGCCGGCGGTGGCGGTCGAAGATCTCTCGACCTTCCGGGTCGACCTGCCCGGCGCCGCGCCGTTGGCCGCGTCGGCGGGCCAGGGCTTTGAAGCGCTCTATGCCTCGGCGGCGGAGGATCTCCTGCGCGACACCGCGGCCGACACCTTCGACGCGGTCGCGACCCTCGATCGCCTCGACGTGCGCGCCTACCGTCCGGCGCAGGGCGTCGACTACCCCGACAGCGCGCTCGGGCAGGCGATGCGCCAGATCGCGTTCCTGATCAAGTCGAACGTCGGCCTGGAGGTCGCGTTCGCCGAGTCGGGCGGCTGGGACACGCACGTGCGCCAGGGCGTGGGCGGCGGCAGCTTCGCGGCGCGGGCGCGCGATCTGGCGCAGTCGATGATGGCGTTCTGGCGCGATCTGGGCGCGTGGCGCGACGACGTCACGCTGATGACGATGACCGAATTCGGCCGCACGGTGGCCGAGAACGGCTCGGCCGGCACCGACCACGGCCACGCCAGCTGCCTGTTCGTGGTCGGCGGCGACGTGCGCGGCGGCCAGCTCTACGGCGGCGTGCCGCGGCTCGCCAACCGCAATCTCTTCGAGGGGCGCGATCTGCCGATGGTCGTCGACTTCCGCGCGGTGTTCTCGGCGGTGGCCCGCCGGCGCTTCGATCTGGCCGACGACGTCACGCTCTTCCCAGGCTGGACGGGCGCGGGGATGATCGAGCTGTTTCGGGCGTAGCGGACGCCGCCGATCGGATCAGCGCCGCCGGGCGTCGAGGCTGATCTCGACGTCGAGCAGCGCGGCGGCCGCTTCCGTGCGTCCGCTGGCCGAGTCGAGGATCTCGGCGGGCTGGGCGCGCAGATCGATCAGCCACTCGAGCACGGCGTAGATCAGGAGCGGATGCGGCCGCGGCTCCAGGACGACGGGCTGGTGCAGCTGGCCGAAGCGATCGGCGATGACCTCGACGCGGGCTTCGCGAATGCGCGCGGATGTCGCGCCGTCGTTGCGCAGCAGCGTCGGCGGCCGGGCGCGCAGCACGGGCGGTGCGACGAGGCCGAGCTTCGGCCGCGCGCCGTCGCGCAGGCGGCTGCGCTGCTTGGG
Source organism: Acidobacteriota bacterium (assembly GCA_039025295.1). GTDB lineage: Bacteria > Acidobacteriota > Thermoanaerobaculia > Multivoradales > J023 > JBCCOR01. The sequence continues at coordinate 1,262 of JBCCOR010000532.1, read as the reverse complement.
CGTGCGCGCGGAAAACTCGCGCAAGAACGCATCGGCCTCGGCGTGCGCGGCCGTCGACGCGCGCGCCTGACGCGCGTCGAGCTGCAGCGCGGCGTGCCACCACCACAGCGCGCGGTCGAGATCGTCGCCGCGGTGCGCGGTCACCGCGCGGACGACGGCGATGCGCGCGAGCGTCGCGCCCAGGGTCGGGTCGTGCCACGCCTCGCGGCTGATCCGCTTTGCCAGCTTCGTCGCCTTGCGCGCGGCCTTGTCGGACGCGTCCTCGATCAGCGCGCGCTCGACGCGTGCGAGTTCCGTTTCCCAGGGATTTGCGGGCTGCTGAGCCTCGGCTGAAGCTGCGTGCATCCACGAGCCGAGCAGGATGATGAGCCACATCTGTGCGCTGCATTCGATCGGCATGGCGAAGCTTACTCCGCGTCGGCCATCGGTCTGCCCAAGAGGAACTCGGCGACGGAGGATTCCTCGGTGACGGGGACGCCGATCAAGCGCTGGAAGTCGACGATGCTCCCGGCACCGACGGCCGTGCCTGCGAGCCCGGTCGCTTCGCAGGCCAGGTACAGCGTCTGCAGCAGCGCGCCGGCGTCTTTCAGAACCGTGGCGTAGGCCATCGATTCGTATTTCCAATTCATTCGTCCGAAGCGCGAGGCGAGCACGATCAGCACGTCGGGCATGGCCTGCTCGCCGTTCAGGTACTGCGCCTGAAGCAGCATCGAGCGGCGAACGCCTTCGGGCGCGTCGAGCACGTGCAGCCGGTGCGCTTCGGGATCGTAGTGGTAGACGCCCGGGTCCACGCCTTGGCAGCGCTCGATCAGCAGATAGACCTCCAGCGAATGGCAGCCGCCGCCGCTCGGGCTGGGCCGTCGACTCCAGTCGTACGCGGTTTGTGGGCCGTCAGCCGGCTGCGCATCGGCGACGCGGACCTCGCTCTTGACGCGGCAGCTCAGGAACAGGAACGTCGAGAGCTCGTCGCGCGTCACCGGATCGGATGCGTACGTGCGCCGTGACTGCCGGGTCTCGAGCGCGTCGGCGAGCGACACGGTCGGCAGCGTGTCCGCCGACGGTGCGGTCAGCGCGATATGCCGTTCGGACGCGACCGGCTTGTAGAGCGGCAGCGGGCCTTCGCGGTCGGCGAATCGGAACGTCGGCCCCACGGCCGCGGTGTGGAAGCCGATGCGGCTGCGCATGTGGAAGAGACGGTCGTGAAATTCCCAGCGGTGCGCGCCGTCGTCGCGCGCGTTTGCCGGCGCGTCGCGCGCGGCGGG
>JBCCOR010000531.1:0-3940 GCA_039025295.1 Acidobacteriota bacterium | reverse complement strand
TCGCGGGCCGCGTCGTCGAAGGATGCGCTGTGGCTGAGGTCGTCGTCGCGATCGTGCGCGCTCATGGCGTCACTCCGTAGGCTTCGAGGCGCGCGCGCAGGGCTTTGCGCCCGCGCCAGCGGTGGTTGTCCGCCTGGCGCTCGGTCCAGCCCAGCAGATGGGCGGTTTCGCGGATGCTGTGGCCGAGCAACCAGAGCGTGACCGCGCGGCGCTGTTCGTCCGACAGGGTCGCGAGCGCGCGCTGGATCACGTCGCGCAGGGTGCGGTCGCTGGTCGGCGGATGGGCGTCGAGTTCGTCGAGATCGTGGGTGTCCATGGCTTCCGGCTGCTTGCGTTTCCATTCGTCGACGATGGCGTTGCGCACCACCGTCGCCAGGAAGCGCGGCTCCATGGCGAGAATCGCTTCGCGATCGAAGCGCTCGAGGAGCTTGAGCAGAATGGCGTGGGCCATGTCTTCCTGCCGCTGGTGGTGCCAGCGCGGACAGCGGCGCTGGACGGTGCGCAGGATGCTGGTGCGCAGGGCGCTGAAGGCGTTATCGGGCATCGTCGTTCTCCATCACTCTCTCGAACGATCGAGACACCTCGTTTCCCTCACCTGAGGACGAATTTTTCGGCGAAAGGTTCAGGACGCGTCGCGCGCCCGCGCCTGAGCGCGCGCGTTGGCCTGGTCGAGCCGGGCGGCGACGGCGTCGGCGTCGAACGCGCTGACGTCGTTGTCGCCGCGCAGCCAGTCGACCCGCAGACGGCGCTGAATGGCGTCGATGCGGCGCCAGGCGTCGACGTTTTTGAGTGCGCCGCCGCTGGCCGTCTTCCAGCCCTTGCGGCGCCAGCCCGGCAGCCACAGCGCGGCGCCCTTGCGCAGGTAGTCGGAGCCGCCGTGGACGGCGACGCGTCGCGCGCCGTCGTCGAGCAGCCGCTCGAGCAGATCGGCCGCGGCCAGCAGCTCGAGGCGGTTGGCGGTCACGCCGTCGAGGCGATCGCCGAGCTGGGTCTCGTCGTCGGCGCGGCAGACGATCGCCGACCAGCCGCCCGTGCGCTTGGGGCACGACACCGCCAGAAACGCCTCGGCGTCGACGGGCGCGTCCGCCGAAGGCTGGCGCTTCGCAGGTCGCTTGGCGGCGGACGACGTGGCGGCCGGCGCAGACGCGCGCGCGGCGCGCACGCCCTCGGTCGCCAGCGCGTCGGCGCGCTCGTTCCAGCGGTCGCCGGCGTGGCCCTTGACCCAGCGCCAGTCGATCGTGTGATGCGCGGTGAGCGCGTCGAGCCGGCGCCACAGATCGACATTCTTGAGCGCGCCGCCCTTGCGCTGCCAATTCTGCCGCCGCCAGCCCGGCATCCACTTCGTGATGCCGTTGCGCAGATACTGCGAGTCGGTGTAGAGCACCACCCGGCTGCCGTCGTCGAGCGCGGTGAGCGCCTCGATCGCAGCCGTCAGCTCCATGCGGTTGTTGGTGGTGTCGGCTGCGCTGCCCGAGAGCTCGCGGCGATCGTTCTCGCGGCCGTCCGGCAGCACGACGGCACCCCAGCCGCCCGGTCCCGGATTCGGATCGGCGCCGCCGTCGGTGTAGATGACAAAGGACAGGGCCGCGCCGTCGGCGGCGGACGAGGATGCGTCGGTCATGGGACTCTCGGGATGATGGCGATGGATGGACGGCCGCGGCGTCGGCGCCGCGGCGTACGGTCAGTAGGCGAGCAGCTGGCGCGCGGCGCGCAGGATCTCGTCGGGTTGCAGTAGGTACACGTCCTCGAGCGAAGGCGCGTAGGGCACGGGCGTGTCGAGCGCGCCGAGCACGCGCACCGGCGCGTCGAGGTACTCGAAGATCTCTTCCTGGACGATCGCCGCCAGGCTCTCGCCGATCGAGCCGGTGCGGCTGTCTTCCTGGACGATCATCACCCGGCCGCAGTGGCGGGCGAGCGTGAGCAGCGCCTCGCGGTCGAGCGGCACCAGGCTGCGCAGGTCGAGCACGGCCGCCTCGACGCCGTCTTCCCGTGCCAGGACCTCGGCGGCGTCCATCGCGCGATGGACGTAGGCGCCGTAGCTGACCAGCAGCAGATCGTCGCCGGCGCGGCGCAGGGCGGCGCGGCCGAGCGGCATCGGTTCGGGCGCTTCCTCGGCCAGCGCCTGCTTGCGCGTCGGATCGCGGTAGAGCGCGATGTGTTCGTAGTAGAGCACCGGATCGGGATCGCGCAGCGCGCCGAGCATCAGCGCGCGTGCGTCCTCGGGGGTCGAAGGCACGACGATCTTGAGCCCGGCCGTGCGGTAGAACCACGGCTCGGTGTTCTGGCTGTGGTATGGACCGGCCCGACGCAAACCGCCCCAGGGCATGCGCAGCACCATCGGCACTGCGCCGCCCCAGCGGTAGCGGATCTTGGCGGCGTTGTTGACCAGCTGGTTGAAGCCGGTGGCGACGAAATCGTTGAACTGCATTTCGCCGATCGGACGCAGGCCGCCGAGCGCGGCGCCGATGCACACGCCGAGCACGCCGCCCTCGGCGAGCGGCGCGTTGACGATGCGCGCGCTGTGCTGGCGCAGCAGCGGACGCAGCAGCAGGAAGGCGTTGCCGTAGCGTCCGCCGACGTCCTCGCCGTAGACGAACACCCGCGGATCTTGCTCGAGTGCGTCGGCGACGCCGAGCATCACCGCCTGCAGATAGGTATAGCCCTTGGGATCGCTCGGCGTGATCGGTTCGAGCGCGGGCAGCGGCGGCGGATCGGCGGCGCGGCGGCCCGGGTCGAACATGTCGATGCGCGCGATCGGCGGGTTGTCGCGGAAGACGTCGCGGCCGACCAGCTGGGGATCGGGCCAGGGTGCCTCGATCACCCGCTGGGCAGCACGCTCGACCACCTCGGTGGCCTGCTGCTGCAGCACCGGCAGCGCATCCTCGCGCAGCAGACCGCGCGCGGTCAGGCGTGCGGCGTAGGTCGGAATCGGATCGCGCGGCGCCCAAAACGCCCATGCGTCGTGGTCCACATAGCCGCCCTCGGCGGGCTTCGGATAGGTCCAGCCGGGCTGCGGCTCGCGGCCGAGATAGAGCATGTCGTCGTGATGGGCGTGGCCGCACATGCGCATCGACACCACCTCGAGCAGTGTCGGTCCGAGGCCGGCGCGGGCGCGCTCGGCGGCCCAGGCGAACGCCACCGCCACCGCTTCGGGATCGGTGCCGTCGAGCGTCAGGCCGGGCATGCCGTAGGCCATCGCGCGGTCGGCGAAGGCGCGCACGGCGCTCTGCTGATGCACCGGCGTCGACAGCGCGGTCTGGTTGTTCTCGATGCAGAAGATCACCGGCAGGCGGTGAGCGGCGCAGAGGTTGATCGCCTCGTGCCATTCGCCGAGCGACGCGCCGCCTTCGCCGATGAAGGTCGCCACCACCCGGCTGCTGCCCTGGCGCGCCATCGCCATGCCGAGGCCGGCGGCGCTCAGCGACGAGATCGCGAGCGGCGCGCTCGGCGGCAGGATGCCCCAGGAGAAATCGCCCAGGTGCAGATCCTTGCCGTTCATCGGCGGACCGGCCTTGCCCATCTGCGCGTTGAGCAGCGAATACAGGGCGTCGTCGTCGCGGCGCATCGCCAGCGCGGCGCCGAGATCGCGGATCAGCGGCGCGACGATGTCGCCCTTCCACGAGCCGCGCGGATCGCGGTAGCGCGGACCGCGCCGCAGGCGCAGGGGCGCCGCGTAGATCGCCTCCTGGCCGAGCGAGCGGAAGCCTTTGCCCTGGAACGGGCGGCCCTCGTGGCGCACGTCGCCGTTCATGAAAAAAAGCTTGAGGCGGTTGTCGATCGCGCGCGTCATCACCATGCCCTGGAGCATTTCGAGGCGCTCGGCGTCGGTCAGCGAGGCCTGCATGGCGGCCCGCACGAGCACCCCGTCGCAGGCGTCGGCGATCACCCGTTCGGCGTGCTGCAGGCGATGGCCGACGGTGACGGCGGGGCTGGCTTCGAG
>JBCCOR010000530.1:0-3941 GCA_039025295.1 Acidobacteriota bacterium | reverse complement strand
GAGCGGATCGACCGCGGGTCGATCCGCATCAGTGTGAGCGGGTCGACCGCGGGTCGATCCGCGCGATTCAACGGCGCCCCTCGCACACGCGGCGGGCGTTCGGCGTTTAAGGAACGAACAGACGCGCCGGGTTGCAGCTGCGTCAGCCGACGGGTGCGACTTCGACCTTGAGCATGCGCGCCCAGGCGGTGCGCAGGCTGTCGGGCAGGTCGAGCGCGGGGAAGTGCTCGCGCACATCCTCGCGGCTGACGTAGCGCCAGATGTCGTCCCACTGCGCGTAGCGCAGCAGATGGGAGATCACCCAGGCGCGCTCCTCGGCGCTGCCGGTTTCAAGCAGCTGGCGCGCGTGCGCTTCGCTGACGGTCTGTTCGGGGAAGAAGTACAGCTCGTCCTGCGCGTCGCTCGAAGCGCTGGACGGTTGATCGGCGGCGTCATGCGGTGGACGTACCATAGCGTTTTCAGTATAGCCGAGCGTTGCCGCGCGCACGTCGGCCGATGGACTCTTGTCCAACCTCGAATGGCCGCGCGCGGCCGCCGCGATTTCTTGACCCACCGCACGCCGTAGGCTACATTCCTCCTCGTTCGCACATGTGAACATGCGGGTATAACTCAGTTGGTAGAGTGCAAGCTTCCCAAGCTTGATGTCGCGGGTTCGAGTCCCGTTGCCCGCTCCACGCCACCGGTTTCCGATACCGCCCTATCGCCGCCCATCGGCCGCTCTCGAAGGGGTTCGTGCGCCCTACGTCGCCGCCTCACCGATCCGCTCCGCGGTCGATCATCTTTGAGGAGTACGCATGTCCTTCTTCGGTCGTGATTCCGACCCGTCCCGCTCGTCCAACCTGCCCGCGGCCGACCCGGCGCCCGCGCCCACGGCCGATCCGGCGCCGCGCGCGTCGAAGTCGGCCTCGACGTCCCCTGCGCCCCAGTCGACCCTGATCGCGTCGGGCACCAAGGTGTCGGGCGAGATCACCGGCGCGGCCGAGCTGACGATCGACGGCGAGGTCGAGGGCGAGATCAAACTCAAGAGCGACGTCACCATCGGTCAGGACGGGCGCGTGCAGGGCGAGATCGAAGCGCGCACGATCAAGATCGGCGGCACGGTCTACGGCAACGTCTACGGGCGTGAGCGGGTGGAGGTGATGGCCAGCGGACGTCTCGAAGGCGATCTGATCGCGCCGGCCAACGGCCTCAACATCGCGCCCGGCTCGTTCTTCAAGGGCAACGTCGAGATGATCGATCCCAACCAGTCGACGTCGTCGAGCGGCCGCGGCGGCAAGAGCAGCGGCAGCAGCAGCGGCGGCGGCAGCAAAGGCGGCAGCAAACCGTCCAGCGGGAAATCCAGCTCGTGAAGATCGGCGTCCCCGGCGAGGTCAAAGACCACGAGTACCGCGTCGGCATGACGCCGGCGGGCGTGCTGGCGATGGTCGAAGCCGGGCACGAGGTCGTCGTCGAACGCGGCGCCGGCGCGGGCAGCAGCTTCGAGGACAGCGAGTACGAAGCCGTCGGCGCGCAGCTGCGCGACACCCCCGACGCGGTGTGGGGCGAGGCCGACATGGTCGTCAAGGTCAAGGAACCGGTGGCCGAGGAATTCGACCGCATGCGCGACGGCCAGGTGCTCTTCACCTATCTCCATCTCGCGCCGCTGCCGGAGCTGACCGAGGCGCTGCTGGCCAAGAACGTCACCGGCATCGCTTACGAGACGATCACCGACCGCAAGGGCGAGCTGCCGCTGCTCAAGCCGATGTCAGAGGTCGCCGGGCGCATGTCGGTGCTGGTCGGCGCGACCTATCTACAGCGCCGCCACGGCGGCCGCGGCATCCTGCTCTCGGGCGTGCCCGGCGTGATGCCGGCCGACGTGCTGATCATCGGCGGCGGCATCGTCGGCCTGAACGCGGCGAAGATGGCGCTCGGCACCGGGGCCCGCGTCACGATCCTCGAGGTCAACGCCGACCGCATGCGCTATCTCGACGACATCTTCCAAGGACGCGTGCAGACCGTTTCGAACAACCGGCATCATCTCGAGATGTGTCTCAAATCGGCCGATCTGATCGTCGGCGCGGTGCTGCTGCCGGGCCGCGCGGCGCCCAAGCTGCTCACGCGAGACATGCTCGACATCATCAAGCGCGGTGCGGTCTTGGTGGACGTCGCCGTCGATCAGGGCGGCTGCTTCGAGACCACGCGCGCGACCACGCACTCCGATCCGATCTACGAGATCGACGGCAAAGTGCACTATTGCGTGACCAACATGCCCGGGGCCGTGCCGCGCACGTCGACGATCGCGCTGACCAACGTCACGCTGCCGTACGTGCGTCAGCTGGCCAGCGGCGGTCTCGATCGCGCCCTCGACAGCGATCCGGGCCTGCGCGAAGGGGTCAACACCTACCAGGGCTGGATCACCTGCGCGCCGGTCGCGGAGTCGCAGAACGCCAGCTACCGCGCCCTCGGCGAGCTGCTCTAGATCCGCCGACCGCGCGCGGATGCGGTCTGTAACGACGACAAAGCGCCCGGCCAGGCCGGGCGCTTTGCACAGAGCGCCCGGCCAGGCCGGGCGCTCTGTCGTATGGGCTGCGCGCCGGGGTTCGGCGCGCGCTCGGCTCAGCTGCGGAGCCGGGTGAGGGCCGCTTCGGCCTGGGCCTTCTGGCCGTCGTTGCCCGCGGTTTCGATCGCTTTCTCGTAGGCTGCGATCGCCTCGTCCTTCTGATCGAGGCCGCTGTGGACCTGGCCGAGGCCGTTCCACACCCACCATACGCCCGGTGCCTGCTCCGACGCCTTGGTCAGCAGCTTGTGGGCGCTGGTGAACTGCTCCTGGCCGATCAGGCCGTAGGCGGTGTTGATCAGCTGGCGGGTGGTGCCGGCGTCCATCGCCTTGGCCCAGGCGGCCTCGATTTCGTCGGTCTTGCCCAGCTTCTCGAGCAGGCCGGCGCGCACGGCGAGGTTGGTGAAGTCTTCCTGCATGCCGATCGAGCGATCGATCCACTCGAGCGCCTGCTCGAGCTCGACGTCGTTGTTGGCGGCGTAGCTGGCGGCGTCGCGATAGCCCCACCAGAAGAAGCCGGGCAGGCTCTGCAGCTGCTGGCGCAGATAGGCCATGGTGTGGGTCGTGCTGTCGACCTCGATGGTCAGCGGCACGCGGGTCGTCGCCCAGCGCAGCGCGAGGACGACACTGTTCGCCTCGGGATTGTCGAATTGAAAGCGCATCCACTCCTCGTGCGCGGCCTCTTCGGGCGTGACCGACGCGCGCAGCACGTCGTTGGTCTCGTTGTAGAAGTACGAGCCCCAGGCGTGGGCGTCGCTGCTGAAGATGACGGTCCACGGTCCGTCGGCGGCGGGGATGACGTGCAGGCCGTAGGTGCCGGCCGGCAGCGTCTGGCCGCCGATGGTGACGTCGTGGCTGGTCTCGAAGACCGTGTTTTCGTTGGCGCCGGCGCGCCACACCTGGTCGTAGGGCACGAGCGCGCCCCAGATGTCGCGCTCTTTGACGCCGGGTCGGTGGTAGGTGACGGTCAGGTCGGCCAGGCCGACGCGCTGGGTGGCTTCGGCGCGTTGGCTGTTCATCGGCAGACCGCGAATGTTTTGCGCGGCGACGCTGGTGACGGTCAGGGCCGTGAGCGCGGCGCCGACGAGCAGAGCGCGCCCGAAGGCGCGCGAGCGAACAGGATGCATGGGGAAACCTCCTCGAACGGGGATGATGGCGCGTGGAAGCGGCGCGGGACGCGGCGCGACGGGCGACGCGATCGCGGGCTGAACGCCGGTTGGATCGAGCGAGGTACGGCAGCAGCTGGACAAGGTTTGCATACGCAGGGACGACGCGCTGCCTGGCGGGGATCAGACGTCGTCCCTGCGGTTTCGTCAGCAGTCCTCGGCGGTGTTCGCCCAGGTCGGCGGCGGCAGGAACGCAGGCCGTGGGGCAGGCGGCACCGGCACGGCGGTCGGCGCGGGCG
>JBCCOR010000529.1:0-3947 GCA_039025295.1 Acidobacteriota bacterium | reverse complement strand
GTCGGGGCCGCGTCGGCGGCCGGCGCAGCGGATGCGGCCGGGGCCGGACTCGCCGGCGCGCTGCCGAGGAGCTCGTCGAGTCCGCGGCCGAGGCCGCGCTTGCGCTTGCTCGACCCGCGGCTCATCGCGTCCGCTCCAACAGCTCCTGGGCCACCGCCAAGTATGCCGTCGCGCCGCGGCTGCGGGCGTCGTAGTGGAGGATGGGTGTGCCGTGGCTGGGCGCTTCCGCCAGTCGCACGTTGCGCGGCACGATCGCACGGTAGACGCGATCGGCGAAGTGACGACGCACCTCGTCGGCGACGTCGCGCGCCAGGTTGGTGCGGTCGTCGTACATCGTCAGCACCACGCCTTCGAGCGCCAGCGCGGGATTCAACGAGCCGCGAATGCGCTCGACGGTCGAGATCAGCTCGCTGATGCCCTCGAGCGCGAAGTACTCGCACTGCAGCGGCACGAGCACGGCGTCGGCCGCGGTGAGCGCGTTGACCGTGAGATGGCCGAGCGACGGCGGGCAGTCGAGCAGGATTTCGTCGTAGCGGTCGCGCAGCGTCGCGATCGCCTCGCGCATGCGCAGGGCCCAGCCCTCCTCGCCGACCACCTCGACCTCGATGCCGACCAGATCGCGGTCGGCCGGCAGCACGTGCAGGTTGTCGAACGCGGTCGGCCGCACGGCGTCGAGCGCGGCAGCCTGGTCGCTGAGCACGTGGTAGTGGTTGGGCGGCTCGGCGTCGAGGCCGAGACCGCGCGTCGCGTTGCCCTGCGGATCACAGTCGATCACCAGCACGCGCCGCTCGAGGGCACCCAGGCTCGCGCCGAGGTTGATGGCGGTGGTGGTCTTGCCGACGCCGCCCTTCTGGTTGGCGATGGCAAACACGCGCGCTGACGCGCGCGGGGCATGGATCGCGTTGGCGCGAGCGGCGTTGTCAGTCATCTGCGGGCGCTCCTGAAGACGCGGAAGAGGGCAAGCGGACGGCTTCGGGTGCCAACCACCAGAGGACGCGGGCGTCGGCACCGGGCAGCGCGCGGTGGCGCACGGGTCGGTAGGGCGGCGGCGCGGGAGGCGGATCGGCACCGGCCCACAGCAGCAGGCGGGGATGCGCGGGTCGCGGTTCGAACGGACCGAGCAGACGTGCGTCGATGCGCACAGCCCGGCAGACGATCACGTCGGGCGACGGCGGCAAACCCATCTCTGCGGCGGATTTGGCCCGATCTGCGTCGACTCTAGCATTGATGCAGGTGATCGCGCAGTCGGCGCCGGCGCGCTGGGCCGCGCGCGCGGCCGCGCTGAGAAAGCTCCACTTGCGCTGGCGCGCTTCGACCAGGAACACGCGCAGATCGGGCCGCGCCAGAGCCAGGACGAGGCCCGGAAAGCCGCCGCCCGAGCCGAGATCGACGAGCGTCGCTGGCGCGCGCGCATCGCTGGCGCGCGGCACCATCGCGTTGAGCCAGTCGAGGCCGGCCAGGGCCTCGCCGTAGTGGCGGGCGATCACGTCGTCGGCCGTGCCCGGGCCGACCAGCGAGAGCTGGCGATTCCAGCGACGCAGCGCTTCGTAGTGCGCGTGCAGACCGGTGAGCGCGGCGTCGGGCAGACGGCGCGCCGCGTCCATCGGCGCCGGCAGATCGCGCAGGGCGGCGGCGAACGTGTCGCGATCGAGATGGGGAAGGGGAGCAGCCATGAAGATCGTCGAGGGTCGTCAGCGTTTCACGTGAAACATCCTGTCCAGATCGTTCGCGCCGGCATCATCGTTGTGAATCAGTGAATCAATGCGCCCGTGGAACAGAAACAGCGCGGCCGTGGAACGACGCGGCCACCAAACAACGCGGCCGTGGAACAGAAACAACGGGGCCGTAGAACAGAAACAACGGGGCCGTGGAACAGGAACAGCGCAGCCGTGGAACAGAAACAACGGGGCCGTGGAACAGAAACAGCGCGGCCGCCAAACAACGCGGCCGTGGAACAGAAACAGCGCGGCCGTGGAACAGAAACAGCGCGGCCACCAAACAACACAGCGGGTGGTTTCACGTGAAACGTCAAGCACGCCAAGACTCAGGCGGCGCGTCGCCGACGACGTTGGTTTCACGTGAAACGACCGCGAAGCATCGGCGACATTGGTTTCACGTGAAACATCCATGAAACCCTCCAAGGGTTGGTTTCACGTGAAACAAAGGAATCGAGCGCGCTGCACAGTACGTGTTTCACGTGAAACGGGGGACCAAGATTGGCGACATCGGCTTCAGACGACATCGGTTTCACGTGAAACGACCCGCGCGAGCGCGGGTCGTTCTGCATGCGGCTCGGGTACGCGGGCTGAGCTTCAGCGCACTTGGAAGATCCGCACGCGCTTCATGTCGCCCCGGCCCTCGCTCTCGGTGTCGACGTCTTCGTCGTCGGCGAGGGTGAGGTGGATGATGCGGCGGTCGGCGGCAGTCATCGGGCGCAGGGTGCGGGCACGTCCGCTGCGGCGGACCATGTCAGCGGTGTCGCGCGCCAGCTCCATCAGCTCTTCCTCGATGCCGGCCCGGTAGCCGTCGCAGTCGAGGCGCACCGGCACGGGAAAGCCGACGACGTCGCGCACCATGCGCGGCAGCAGATGCTCGAACGCCTGCAGCAGCTCGCCGTCGTCCATGACGATTTCTTCGCTGTCGTCGCCGCTGAACTCGATGTTGAAGGTGCTGCTGCCGCTGCGAGGCTTGCGGATCTCCCATTCGATCTCGAGATCGACCAGATCGGCCAGCTTGTGAACCGCCTCGTCGAGCGCGTCTTCGATCACGGCGTCGGCCACCTTCGCGCGGCGACGGCCGCGACCGCCGTCGCGGCGACGTCCGCCGCGATCACCGCGTCCGCCACGACCACCACGGCGATCGGATCGACCGCGATCTTCATCGTCGGCGTCGGCGTCGTCATCGTCCGCATCGTCGTCGTCGAGGACGTCGATCGCGTCGTCCTCGTCGGAAGCGTCGTCGGGCGCGTCGGGCTCGGCCTTGGCGGCGGCCGGCGCGCTGTCAGCCTCGTCGTCCGGGCTGGTGCCACCGAGGTAGATGGTCGCCCCGAACTGGGTCGGGTTGTCGAGCGTCAGCGGGATATCACTCGCCTTGGCGGCTTCGGGCTGCGCGGGATCGACGTCGATCACCACGCCGCGGCGGCGTCCGACGAAGCCGTGCTTTTTCTCGCGCACGGTGTAGGCAACCCGCTCGGGTGCCAGGTTGTGATGCCGTGCCGCCGAGAGGATGGCCTGCTGGAGGGTTGCGCCGGAGAAGAATCGTCGTTCCATATCGATGAGGGTTCCCTTCGGGGATCAGCCGCGCTTGGCTGCCGTCTTGGCGGACGGCGAATGGCTGCTGTCGCGCCGCTTGTTCGCCGGCGCGCTGTCATTGGGGTTGTCCTTGTTGCGCGAACGAAGGTACACGGCCTGCTGGCCCACGGTGAGGATGTTGTTGGTCACCCAGTAGAGCACCAGGCCGGCGGGGAAGGTGATCGCGAACACGCTGAAGATCCACGGCATGAGCTGCATGATGCGCCGCTGCGTCGGATCGGCCGTCGCCGGCATCATCTTCTGCAGATAGACGCCTGTGGCGAGCATCATCGCGGGCAGAATCCAGAAAGGATCGGGCTTGGCGAGATCCTGGACCCAGCCGATCCACGGCGCGCCGCGCAGCTCGACAGCGGTCGCGAGCAGGCGGTAGAAGGCGAAGAACACCGGAATCTGCACGAGCATCGGCATGCAGCCCGCGGCCGGATTGACGCCGGCGTCGCGGTAGATACTCATCATCTCTTCCTGCATCTGCCGGTTGACCTCGACGTTCACCCGGCCCTGCTTGTCTTTCAACCTGCCGCGGTACTTCGCCCGCATCGCCTGCATCTTCGGCTGGATCTCCTGCATCTTGGCCATCGATTTCTGGCCGTGATGGGTGAGCGGGAAGAAGATCAGCTTGATGAGGATGGTCATCAG
>JBCCOR010000528.1:0-3955 GCA_039025295.1 Acidobacteriota bacterium | reverse complement strand
TCGGCCTGTCGATCGTCAAGGGCATGGTCGACGGCATGAGCGGCCACATCACGGTCGACACCGAGGTCGGCCGCGGCACCACGTTCCGCGTCCTGCTGCCCGCGACGCCGTCTGCCGGGGCGGATTCGCCCAGCTAGCGCTGGCGACGGCGATCGCGCACCATCGCCGGCATTTTTTTCGACGTCGCGCGTCACAATTCGAACGCAAGTGCGTGTACGTACTGCAGCTGCCCGAAATGCGTTCGGGCAGACTGCTTGTACGGAGCCCTTGTGACCTCTTCGAACGACGACCACACCGACACACATCAACCCCACGACGCCTTCTTCAAAGCCCTTTTCCGCGCCTTCTTCGCCGATCTCATTCAGCTCGTGGCGCCCGACGTTGCCGCCGAACTCGATCTAACGCGGTCGAAGCCGACAGACACCGTCCTCACCGCGGGACTCGGCGAGCCGCACAGCGCCGAGGTCGATCTGCTCGTCTCCGTCCCGCTGCGCGATCCTCCCGAGAACCGCAGCAGCGAGGAGGACGAAGAACAGCTGATCCTCGTTCACGTCGAGATCGAATCGCGCTTTCGCCGCGCCATGGACGCGCGCATGCTGCGCTACGTCTGCCGCATCGTCAGCCAGTACGATCGGCCCGTGTTTCCGCTCGTGGTCGTCCTCACGGGCGGTCCGATCGCGCTCGAAACGCGCACCTGCGCGCACGGTATTTCCGCATTCGCTTCCGTCCAGACCCGCTATGTGGCCTTCTGCCTCGCGCGCTGCAATCCGGAAGACTACCGCGATCGCGACGAGCCCCTCGCCGCGGCCCTCATCGCCCTCATGCGCGCTGGCGACGGCGATCGCGCCCGCCAAAAACTCGATGCTCTGCGCCGCATCGCGGCGTTTGCAAAGCAGCTCTCCAGCGAGCAGCGCTATTTACTCTTGAAGACCGTCGACACCTATCTGACGTTGCGCGGCCAAGATGCCGAGCGATACGCTGAAATCATGCAAGAACAGCCCGCGGAGATTCGCGACATGGTTCCTCAGACCTACGAGCAGTTCATCGCAGAAGCCCATCAGACCGGCGTCCAAGAGGGACGGCAGCTCGGCGTCCAAGAGGGACGGCAGCTCGGCGTCCAAGAGGGACGGCAGCTCGGCGTCCAAGAGGGACGGCAGCTCGGCGTCCAGGTCGGCGAGGCACGCGGACGCCTTTCGCTGCTGCGGCGCTTGATCGAGCGGCGCTTCGGACCGATGTCCGACGACGAGCGCGCACGCCTCGACGCCATCGACGATCCCGACGTCCTCGACCGGCTGGCCGAGCGGCTGCTCGACGCAACCTCGGTGGCATCGCTCTGGGAAACGTGATCGCTCAGCGATTCTCGGTCAGGATGTCGTTGAGGCTCTTCTCGGGCAGCCGCCACTGGTCGCCGAAGAGCCGGCCGACCGGCTTGTCGTCGACGTAGACGATGCCGGTGGGCACGCCGTCGATCTTCTTGCTCTTGGTGACCGGATCCTCGTCCATCTGCTTCGGCAGACCGTGGTAAGCAAACGTGATGTTGCCCTGGTCGCTCAGCATTTCATCGAGCTTGAGGATGCGCGGCACGAAGCGCTTGCAGTAGTTGCACCAGGAGCCGAAGTACACCTCGACGCGCACGTTGCGCGCCTCCCCTTCGAGCGCGCCGACGTCACCCGGCCGCGGGTTGTAGTTCGTCGAACGCTCGACGTAGAGCGGGCTGTACGCGAGCATCGACGTGCGCGTCTGCGGCCCGGTCAGGTCAGGCTTCTGGCGAAACGCAACCGACGCGCCGTCGATCTCGAACGACACTTCCTGGTTCTCGATGCGGATCTGACCGATCGGCTTGGGCGTGGCGTCGGCGAGAATGTCGACGCGGCCGTCGGTGCGACGCACCACCTTCATAAGGCTGACCTTCGACACCTGGCCGGTGCGGCGCTCGACCAGGACCGGCGAGCCGATCGTCGGGCTCATGACCAGATAGGCGCCCGCGCGCTGGGCGAGAAAGATCTCGGCGTCGTCGAGCGGCGCGTCCTGGTAGATGAAAATCAGGTCGTTGTCGGGCGCGAAGCCCTGCAGCACGCTGTCGACCTCGGGCGCGGCAGCAGCGGCGGACGCCAGGACGAGCAGGGCACAGAGCGCGAGCGCGGCGCGGCGGAAGCGGCGGGCGAAACGGAGATCGATCATGGATACCTCGATTGCGGGGCGGAAGCGGTCGGTGGTGAAGCGGTCGGTGGATGCAGAAGCGCGTGCGGCGCGCCGCACGCTGATGCTAGCGCGCCGCGCTGGCGATGGGCGACTCGGCGGGCGGCAGCGCGGTGATCGTCCGCACCACGACACCGTCTTCGACCAGGAAGCTGCGCGGCAAGGTGCGGTACATCGGGCGCAACAGCGCGGTCGGCGCCTCGCGCACGTCGAACGCCGGATCGGCGCTCCAGCGCAGGGCGAACAGCGCGTCCTCGTCGGCGTCGGACAGCAGCCACAGCGTCGGGCCTTCGCCGTCCCAGTGGCGCTCGTTGAGCGCCGGCACGGCCGCCAAGAATGCTTCGTCCTCGAGCCCGGCGATCATCACCCAGTGGCGGCCCTCGGCGAGCTCGGGAATCGCGGTCTCGACGCAGATGCGCGCACCCTCGTCGCCGACGCACATCTCGGCGGTGACCATGCCCGGCTTCAAGCGGGTCGCGAGATCGTCGAGCGGCAGCTGCGGGGAGAGATGGGCGACCCCTGTGCCGACCACGGTCAGCAGCGCGGCCGCGCCGATGCGCAGCCAGGGCTGGCGCGGTGCGAGCGCGCGCGCGCCGATCCAGGCGAGCGCCAGGGTCGGCACCATCAGCCCCAGATCCTGCCAGAACGCCTCGGCCGGCGAGCGGTCGATCAGATTGCCGAAGCAGCCGCAGCCCGGCTCATCGGCGATCTCGCCGCGCAGGAAGCCCAGATAGGTCCGACCGGTGAGGAAGAGGAAGAAGGCGACCAAGCCGGTGGTCGGCAGCAGCACCCAGAGACGCCGGACGCCGAGCAGGAGCAGCGCGCCGATGCCGATCTCGAGCGCGATCGCGATCAGCGCGACGGCCTGCGCCGGCAGCACGAACGCCAGACCCTCGCGTTCGATCTGGCTGGCAAACGACGCCGGATCGAGCAGCTTGGCCCAGGCCGCGACCAGCAAGATCGCGCCGAGCAAGGCCCCGCCGAGGTAGGCGGCGATGGGCAGGAGGCGACGCGCGGTGGATGCGGTGGCAACGTCGGCGTCGGTGGGGGCAGAGACGTCCGTCATGATTTCGATCCTAGCGATCTGCCCAGCGGACGGGCAAGGCGGGCGCGGGCCGGTGCGACGCCCTTTTACCAAGGTGCAACAGGGCGACCGTCAGCGGGCGCGCGACACCCGACCCTCGCTCAGGATCGGCGCGGCATGCCGACGTAGGTGCCGGCGACGCGGTCGTGCAGGGCTTTGTGCTCACCGAGCAAGGCCATCAGCAGGCCGATGCCCAGGGTCAGCAGATCGAGCGCGCAGCCGACCACGCGCAAGAGCGCCCGCAGCAGGCCGAGACGATGGTTGCCGTCGTCGGCGCAAACCACCAAACCGGTCAGCAACTTGCCCGGCGTGCGCCCCCAGATCGACCAGCCGATCAGGCAGATGACGGCGGTCATCATGAGCGCGGCGAAGAGGCCGAGCTGCTGGCCGGCCGGCGTGTCGATGCCGCCGAAATGCCCGGCTGCGAAGTACCACAGCGCGCCGATCCACGCGCCGTCGATCAGCCACGACACCAGGCGGCGGCCGACGCCCGCGGGAATCGGCTTGCCGATCGGCGCGCGCGCGGCGGGCGGCGGCGTCTCGACGGCGGCGGCATCCGACGACGGCGCGGCAGCGTCCGCTGCGTCGGCGAGATCGTACATGCCCGTGACGGCCGGCATCGAGAGCACGCTTTCGGCGGGAATCGGCGCGTCCTTCGCGAGCGGCGGCGCG
>JBCCOR010000527.1:0-3956 GCA_039025295.1 Acidobacteriota bacterium | reverse complement strand
TCGGTGCCGCGGCGCCGCCGGCGTCTGGTCATTCCGCAGCGCACGAGCCGCGCCGCACAACCCGGCTGGCACCGCCGGAACCGATGCTGTCGCAGCGCCGTCAGACCGTGCTCGGCATCACCCCGGGCGCGCCATCGCCCGCGCGCGCACGCGCACCGCAGCCGCTGCATCGCGCGCCGCAGGCTCAGCGCGCGACCGACACGCGTCCGATCGTCGCCGTGCTCGTCGCCCCCGACTACGGTCCGGGCGGTGCGCTCTTCGCCCTGCGCGCCGGCCGCAACCGCATCGGCGCCGATCCGGGCGCCGACGTCGTGCTCGACGCCGATCCGCGCGTCTCGGGCGATCACGCGCTCGTCCTGCACCGCGCCGACCGGCTGTACCTCAGCGATCGCCTGTCGACCAACGGCACGCAGCACAACGGCGTCGACTTCGATCCCACGCAGGACGCCGTCCCACTCGCCGACCGAGACCGCATCCGCTGCGGCGACACAGAGCTGATCGTGCTCCTGCTGCCGTCATCCTCCGAGCCTTCACCCGACGACGCGCTCGACGCCTGAGTCGTCCGTCGTCGTCCCCACCGTTCACCGACTTTTTCGAGGAGGCGATCCGTGCCGCTGCGCGTCACCATCCACCATCTCACCGGTTCGCTCACGGGCCGCAGTCAGCAGATCGAGCTCGGCCCGAACGCGCGCATCCGCCTCGGCCGCGATCCAGGCAGCGACGTCAAATTCCACGACAACGCCGACGACAGCGTCAGCGGCGTACACGCCGCGCTGCTCTGCGACGGCGATCGCCTCTTCGTCGAAGATCAGCGCAGCGCCAACGGCACCTTCGTCAACGGCGCGCCGTGCGCGGCCTTCCAGCGCATCGCCGTGCCCGACGGTGCCCGCGTTCGCCTGGCGCACGACGGGCCCGAGATGCAGATCACGACCGACGTCGTGCCGACGGCCACGGCGCTGATCCCGATGCCGGCGTCGACGCCTGACGCCGATCCGGCCGCCGACCGCGGCAGCGCGGCCGCGGCGCGGGTTTCTCTGCGCGAACGACTGCTCGCGCAGGCCAGCGCGCGCGGCAGGCCGGCGGGCCTCGCCGCCGTCCTGATGCTGGTGCTCGGCGGAATCGGCTTCGCTTACCATGAGGATGCGTCATCGCGCACGGCGGTCACCGACCGACCGATCAGCGCGCCGCCACCCGTCGCGCCACCCAGCCGCGGCTGGCCGGAAGCCGAGCGCGCGGTTCGCCGGGCTGTGGCCTTCGTGCGCTGCGCCTACCATCTCGAGCGCCCGGTCAGTATCGCCAGCAGCAGCGCGGTTCCGGTGCGCCTGGAGAGCACCGAGGTCTCCGGCTCTGCTGTGCTGATCGGCGACGGCCTGGTGCTGACCGCCAAGCACGTGGTCGAGCCATGGAAGTACGCCCTCGACTGGTCGCAGAGTCCGTTCGCCGACTGGGACGCGTTCGCCCGTCGGACCGGCATGACGCCGGTCTACGAATCGCTGACGATTCAATTCCCAGGCTTCCAGCCGATCGCCGGCCAGGTTGTCGCGACGTCGGAAACCAGCGATCTCGCGCTCGTCTCGATCCCCACGCTCAGCGTGCCGCCCGTCGCCGTGGCGCACACCAACGACGCGATTCAGGTCACCGACGAAGTCGGGATCCTGGGCTATCCGCGCGGCATCGGCCGGGTCGGATTGATCCAGTTCGACCGCAGCGGAGCCGGTCGTACGCAGGTCGAAATCGGCAACATGGAACCGACGTTCTTCAAAGGCACGGTCTCACGGTTCACCGATGCATCCAACGGGGATGCGCCGCTCTTCTCGATCGACGCGTCGATCGAGCCCGGCAACAGCGGCGGACCGGTGATCAATCGCGATGGCACGGTCATCGGCGTGGTCGTCGCACATCTCGAGGAGAGCACCGACGTGCGCACGATCAACGGTGTCGAGATCGCCTCGCGCGAAGTCGTCGAGTCGGCCGGACGGGCGGTCAGCCCAGCCGACGTCGACGCATTCCTGCGCCGTGCCGGCATCCGCTGAGTCGAGGAGACACGCATGCATCATTCGCATCCCGCCGTCCGAATTCGTCTTGCCTGCACCGCATTGGGACTCGCCCTGTGGGCGTTTGCTGCCGCGCGCGCGGCGGCTCAGACCGGCAGTGAACACCCAGTGGCAGAGCGCAGGGCGGTCGAAAACGGCCTTCACGTTCAGGCCGCCGCGCGCGGACTCGCCGTCTGCTTCGAGGGTCCGAGCGCCGCCGATCTACCGTGCACGGGCGGTGAGGCACTGCGCGTCACGTGGCGCATTGCACTCGGAAAAGTCGACGATCAGGGCCTGGCCGAAGCGCGGCTTGAGCTGGCAACCGGCGGCTCGGCGCCGCGATCGATCAACCTACAGATCGACGTCGCCATCTTTGGCGGCGAGCCGATCGACGCCGCGCAGTCGGCTTTGTTCGCGCCGGGCCGATCCAAGCTGGCACCCGGTCCGCCGAGTGCGCTCTACCACGCACTCGTCGAGCACGCGGACGTTCGTCACTGGTTCGCCGGCCTGCCGGCAAGTGGCGGTGTGGCAATCGCCTATGGCGGTACAGCAGGAGAGACGAGCATCCCAGCGACGAACGTCGCCGCAGTGACGAACAGCGCGCCAGCGACGAACACCAGCACCGCGGCCGCGTCGAGTGCGGCCGACGCGCCGGTCGAAACGACGACCACGACCGAAACATCGAGTACGGCCGATGCGATCGCGGCCTTGACGGATGCACCGAGCACAGCAGACGCGATCGTGGCCGCCGCGGACGCTGTGACCACACTACCGCCGGGTGTCATGCCACCGCCCGTGGCAGTCGCGGCACAGGTGGTCAAAGCAGTGCCACCAGAGACCATTGCAGCGACAGTCGACCTCCTGGCGGGTCAGCCGACCACGGCCGAGGCGCCAGCAGCCTCGCCGACGACGACTGAACCGCCGCGCCCCGCAGGCTTCGACGTCACCTTTCCAGTGCGCGTCGCGCATCCGGACTCGGGCTTTCGCCACGGCGTCGACGGTCGCCTGCGGCTGAGCAGCCGCGGCGGCGTTCAATTCACCCCGCGCGACGGCACAGCCGACGGCGGCTGGCAGATCCGCTGGTCCGAATTGGCCGAAGCCGCGGCGGCCGACGGCCTGTGGGACGTCGACGGACGTCCGCTCACGCTGCACACCCGCGACGGCCGTCGCATTCATCTGGTCGAGCGCCGCCGCAGCGGCGGCTTCGGCGACAGCGGCGCCGTGCTGCGCTATCTCACACGAGGACGAACGCGATGAGGGAACAGATCGGGCCGTACACCGTCGAGCGCGCGCTCGGACGCGGCGGCATGGGCGTGGTGTATGCCGGCGTCCACCACAGCCTCAACCGCCGCGTGGCGATCAAGGCGCTCGCGCCGGAGCTGACCCGCGATCCGGCCTTTCGCGAGCGCTTTTTCTCCGAGGCGCGTACGCAGGCGCAGCTGCAGCACAGCAACATCGTCACCATCTACGACCTGCTCGAAGACGACGAAGAATTCTTCATCGTCATGGAATACGTCGAGGGTCGCGGCCTCGACGAGATGCTGGACGCGCTCGCCGGCCACGGCATGCCGCTCGCCCAGGCGCTGGCGATCTTCCATCAGGTGCTGGCCGCGCTCGCCGCTGCGCACGTGGCCGGTGTGATCCATCGCGACGTCAAGCCGTCGAACGTGCTGATCACCGATCAGGGCACGGTCAAGCTGATGGACTTCGGCATCGCGCTCCTGGTCGGCGATCTGCGCCTGACGGCGTCGTCGCAGACCATCGGCACGCCGGTCTACATGTCGCCCGAGCAGATCCTGCGGCCGCGCGACGTCGACCACCGCACCGATCTCTACAGCGCGGCCGTCATGCTCTACGAGATGCTCGCCGGACGACCGCCCTTCGACGGCGAGACCGAATTCGCGGTCAAGAAACTGCACATCG
>JBCCOR010000526.1:0-3958 GCA_039025295.1 Acidobacteriota bacterium | reverse complement strand
GGACAGCCGTGGTCGTGAGCAGGGTCGGTGCCGTTTCCGCGTAGATCCGCTTCAGCGCTTCGCGGGGCGACAGCCCGCCCTGCGTCAGGCGACGGAAGTCGGCCATCACGTACACGGTGTCGTCGACCGCGATGCCCAGGGTGACGCTGACGACCAGGACCGTGCCGATGTTGAGCGTGTCGCCCATCAGCCACAGCGCGCTGCCGCCCACGACGAGCGGAATGGCGTTCGGCATGAGCGCGATCAGCCCGTAGCGGACGGAGCGGAAGACGATCAGCAGAATCAAACTGATCATGACCAGGGCGATGCCGACCGAGGACAGGAACGAGGTGACCACGTAGCCTTCCAGGCGCTGGTAGAGCGAGTACTTGCCCGTCACCACGACGTCGAGATCGAGCGCCTGCGCCTCCTTCTCGATCCGATCGATCGCGGCCAGCGCCATGGTCGAGCGGCTGATCGTCCACAGGACGGTCAGGCGAACCGCGTCGTTCGGGATCGTGATCCGGTTGTTGATCGTCATGCCCTGCGGCAGGCTCAGGCTGTAGAGCAGGAGCTGCTGGGCGATCTTCTCTTCGCTGTCGGCCAGCTGATACGCGGCCTGATCGCCGCCGTTCAAAGCTCGGTTCGAGGACTTCAGGATGTCGAGGATCGAGAGCACCTCGGTCACTTCGTCCATGCCTTCGATCGCCTCTTCCAAGCGTTCGACGCGCTCGAGGAAGGCCGGATCCTTGGCCCCGTCGGTGCGGCCGCTGTCGACGACGATCTCGATGTTTCGCGCCGAGCCGACCTCCTGGTCGATCATGTCGAAGCCTTGGCGCAGCGGATGGTATTCGGCGAAGTACTTCACCGGATCGGCGTCGACGGTGACCTTCGTACAGAGAAAGATGCCGCCGGCGAACAGCAGACCGCAGCCGATGAGGATCGCCATGCGACGCTGGGAAACGAGCTCGACGATCGGTCGCACCCGCGCCTCTTCGGCCGCGGCGTCCGTGCTGGTTTTCCGCGTCTTGCCCGGGAAGCGCAGAAGCAGCCCGCCGAGCAGGAGGTAGGTCATCAGCCAGACGACCGTGGTGCCCACGGCGGCGGCCAGGCCGAGACCCGCGATCGGCTTGATGTCCGACAGGGCGAAGCTGATGAAGCCTGCCGACGTCGTCAGCGTCGTGACCAGGGTCGGCACGAAGTTCTTGCGCAGCGCATACACCACCGCGTCCTTCGCCGTGATTCCGCGCCGCTGCACGCGGCGCATCGTCGCCAGGACGTGGACCGAATCGACGACGCCGATGGCGATCATGATCTGCGGCAGGGCGGTCGTGACCGAGGTCATCTGCACGCCGAGCCAGCCGGCGATGCCGATGCTGCCGACCGCCGACAGCAGGATCACCAGCATGGCGTAGGCGACGTGGAGGACGCTGCGCAGGGCGATGAAGAGGATCACGATGCACGACAGCAAGACCAAGGGAATCGTCGTGCCGTTGTCGCTCTCGGCGATCTCGGCGAACGCGGTCACCAGCATCGGCGATCCCGAGATGTGGAACGCGTGGTCAGAGCGCTCGGAGGCCGTCGCCACGAGCTCACGGGTCGCCCCGATGATCTCCGCGGCGTCCGGCTCCGTCTCCCCGGCCGGACGGATCGTGCCGAACAGGAGGGTCGTGCGGGCGTCCGGGCTGATCATGTAGCCCGGCAGCGTTTCGTGCGCGAGCGCGATCTCGCGCCGGCCTTCCAAGAACGCCTCGGTCAGCGCGTCGCCATCGGCGACCAGCGGCTCGATCATGATGTCGTCGTCCTGCGCGTACACGCGCTGGAAATTGACGATCGAGTCGACGCGCACGATCTCCGGCAGGAGCCACATTTGCTCCGTCAGCTCACGGATCAGCTCGACCGAGTCACGGTCGAAGATGCCGGACGGGCTGTGGACGGCGATGATGACCGTGTCGTCATTGCCGAAGCGCTTCTCGAACGCCTGGAAGTCGGTCAGCCAGACGTCGGTCTCGTGGAAGAAGCCCGTGTGCGTAAAATCGGCCTTGACGCGCGGCAAACCCGCAAGCATCAACAGGACGAGCGCAATGCCGGCCATGATGGCCGCGATCGGATGCTTCTCGAGGTACGAGACGGATCGGATCGATATATTCGGAAAGATGTGGTTTTCTTGACTCACGTTATGTCCTGAAAGTTGGGCGTTCCATCCGGCGACGTCACGCAGAGCCTTTCGACCGGAGCCAGCTTTCGCGGATCTCCCGTTTCAAGATCTTGCCCGTAGGCCCTTTCGGTACGCTGGGGACGAACCAGTAGATTCCCGGTAGCTTGTACTTGGAGAGCTCTTCCGCGAGAAAGGCAGAGAGCTCCGATTCGGTGAGGACGGCATCCGGCTTGAGGGCGACCGCAGCGAGAATGATCTCTCCCTTTACGGGATCGGGGACGCCAACGACGGCGACCTCCGCGACCTCGGGGCGGCGAACGATCGCCTCCTCGACCTCGCGCGGGTAGATGTTGTAGCCGCTCTTGATGATGACGTCTTTCTTGCGGTCGACAATGAAACAGAAGCCGTCTTCGTCGAAATAGCCGATGTCTCCGCTGTGCAGCCAGCCGTCCCGGATCGTCTCCGCGGTCGCCTCGGGCTGATTGAGGTAGCCGAGCATCACGTTGTCGCCCCGGAAGAGCAGCTCTCCGGGCACGCCCGGCGGCAGGTCCTGACCGGCGTCGTCGACCACCCGGGGCTCGACGCCCTGATACGGCCTGCCGACCGATCCCGGTTTTCTGCCGTTCTCGCCCGGGTCGTTGCTGCACACGCTCACCGTCGTCTCCGTCAGCCCGTAGCCTTCGTAGATCGGGGCGCCGAAGCGCTGTTCGAACGCGCGCTGCACCGCCAAGGACATCGCCGCACCGCCGGAGAGGCAGACGTCCAGATCCGGAAATTCGAGCTCGGGACGGCTCTCCGCGTACGCCAGGATATAGGCGTACATCGTCGGCACCCCGGCAAACCACTCAATTTTTTCCGTGGCCAGGGCTTCGACGCATTGTTGAACGTCGAAACGCGCTTGGAGGACGATCGTCACCCGATATTTCACCCCCATCATCAGCAGTGCGTTGAGCGCATAGGCGTGAAACAAAGGCAGCACGCACAGCCCGCGCACGCCGCGCTGGGGAAACAGGCTCGATCCGATCATGCGCACCTGCGCGCGCAGATTCGCGTCGGAAATCATCGCCCCTTTCGGGCTGCCCGTCGTTCCGGAGGTGTAGAGCGTCAGGAGATGATGGTCGTCCGCCAGCGGCTCGAGCGCGTCGGCCGGCTCCGCCTCGAGGAGCTCGGTGACGCGCCCCTGCGCGTCGGGCGCCGCCCGGACCGGGATCACGCGCACCGGGCGCGCCATCGTCGCGAGCGCCTGTTCGACCGTCGGCAGGAAGGCCTCGAAGACGATCAGTGCCTGGATGCCGCTGTCCGCCACGATGTGCGCCAGCTCTCTCGGCTTGAGCAGGACGCTCAGCGGTACGAGGACGCTCCCGTTCATGAAAATCCCGTAGGCGAGGCTCACGAAAACGGGCAGATTCGGCAGCATGATGCCGACGGCGTCGCCCGGGCGAATCGCGCGGTCACGCAGGCCGCGCGTGATTCTCCGCGCCTCGTCGCAGACGTCGGCATAGGAATGGGCGCGCCCGGCAAACTCCAGGGCGGCATCGTCGCCGCATTCTTCCGCGGCGGCGATCAGGTCGTCATAGATCGGCATGGTCAGGCAACCTTCTCGACCGTCGGCGCCGAGGCGGTCGCGGCCGCATTGGCTTCCGCATCGCGGACGATGGCCGGGATCCAATCCCGAAGCGGCTGTTCGGCCGCTGCGTCGGAGGCGACCCCGTTCTCCATGATGTGGAC
This sequence comes from Acidobacteriota bacterium, assembly GCA_039025295.1. Lineage (GTDB taxonomy): Bacteria > Acidobacteriota > Thermoanaerobaculia > Multivoradales > J023 > JBCCOR01. The sequence goes on along the minus strand of JBCCOR010000526.1, from coordinate 93 downwards.
GGCGCGTGCGAACACGCGGTCCGCGAGCGCCCTCTCGCACGCGGGATAGATCGAGGTCGCGTTGTAGAAGAACTTTCCGCCCAGCGAGCGCAG
>JBCCOR010000525.1:0-3959 GCA_039025295.1 Acidobacteriota bacterium | reverse complement strand
GCCGCGTCGCCGTCGCGGGTCACGGCCGGCGCGTCGGGCCAGCGCGCGGCCGCGGCGAGAACGCGCGCGGGCAGCGCTTCGAACGGCGCAGCTGCGGCCGCGGGCGCGTGCTCCCAGCGCAGCGCGTGGCGCGCGGCCGCGTCGTGCACGGGCAGATCGCGCCAGGGCGCATCGGGGGCGATCGCCGCCGCGCGCAGGAAGGCCCGCAGGCCGCGCAGCGTCCGCAGCGCGGTCGTGCGGTCGAAGAGCGCGGGATCGTAGCGCAGCGTGATCCGCAGATCGCCGCGCGCGTGCCGGGCCCCGCCGCGCGGCGCCGGCAGCGGCCACAGATCGATCTCCCAGTCGACCTTCGGCGGAATCGGCGTATCGAGCGCGCGCGGCGTGAGCGTCAGATCATCGAGCGCGGGCGTCATCGGCGCGTCCTGGGCGCTCAGCAGCACGTCGATCAGCGGCGTGCGGCCGGGCGAGCGCGGCGGGCGGAGCATCTGGACGAGCCGGCCGAACGGCAGCGCGCGATCGCGCTCGGCGGCGTCGAGCGCGTCGCGGGCGTGGGCGACCAGCGCGCGCAGCGCGTCGACGCGGCCTGGCCGCAGGCGCACCGGCAGCACGTTCGTGCGGCAGGCGACCTCGTCTTCCAGCGCCAATCGATCGCGCCGCGCGTGCGGCACGCCCACAATGAGATCGCCGCGTCCGCTCAGCCGGGCGGCGAGCGCGGCGAATGCGGCGAGGACGATCGGCAGCGGACGACGCACGCCGAGCGCGTCGCCGGCAGCCGTCGTCGGCAGCGCCGTCGCAACCACCGCGCTGTCGGCCGGACGCTGCGCGCCGCGCGGGCGATCGGTCGGCAGCGCGAGCCGCGGCGGCAGCGGCGTGAGGCGCGCCCGGGCGCGCGCCAGCGCCGCGTCGAGCGCATCGTCGTCGGACGCACGATCGGTCGGCCGCACCGACGCGGCCGCGATCGACGGCGCGTCGGTCTTGAGGTCAGCGTGCGCCGCGGCGTAGTCGCGGCCGAGATCGCGCAGCACGATCCCCAGGGCCCAGCCATCGAGCGCAGCGTGATGCGCCACCAGCGTGAGGATCGCGCGGTCGGGTGCGCGGCGGAGCAGCGCGAAGCGACGCGGCGGCGACGCGGCGCGGTCGAAGCGTCGGATCGCCAGCCTGCGCAGTCCGCGCGCGATCGCCCGCCGCTGGGCGCGGTCGTCGTCGAGGGCGTCGAGATCCACCCGCGTCAGCGCCGGCGTCAACGGCGATGCGGCGCGGTAGACGAACGCCGCGTCGTCGTCCGCACGATCCGGCGCACCGTCCGTGCGGTGCAGCGTGCGGCGCAGCGCAGGATGGCGCGCGATCAGGCGCGCGCAGGCAAGGCGCAGCGCGCGGCCGTCGAGCGGACCCGACACGTCGTAGGCGAGCGCCAGATGACAGGCACCCGGCGGACCGGCGAGCGCTTCGAGATGCAGCGCGACGTCGAGCGGCTCGGCCCGCGTCGTGGATTGGGCCGACGCGGATCGAGCCGGCGTGGACTCAGCCGGCGTAGGTTCGGCCGGCGTGGGTTGGGCCGACGCGGGCTGGACCGGCGTGGACTCGATTGGCGCGGGTTGGGCCGACGCGGATTCGACCGGCGCAGGTTCGGTTGGCGCGGATCGGGCCGACGCGGGTTCGACCGACGCAGGCTCAATTGGCGTGGGTTGGGCCGACGCGGGCTGGACCGACGCAGGTTCGGGTGGCGTGGATCGGGCCGACGCGGATTCGACCGGCGCAGGTTCGGTTGGCGTGGATCGGGCCGACGCGGGTTCGACCGGCGTCGGTTCGATTGGCGTGGATCGGGCCGGCAGCGGCGCATTCCGCACGGTCAGCGCGTGCCCGAGCCGCTCGGCGAGCCGACGGGCCTCGGCGGTGAGGCGCGCGTCGGCGGCGGGATCGGCCGTTCGCCAGCGCGCGATCCGCGCCGACGTGATCCGCCCGTGCTGCGCGAAACGCACGTCGCCGAGCGTGCGGCCCTCGGGCGCGAGCGAATGCGTCATGCGACGACTGTCGTCGTCGTAGGGCTCGAGCAGCGCGTCGTCCCACGGCAGATCGAGCCAGCCGGCGATGCGGCGCAGCGTGCGCCGCGGGGCGCGCACCAGATCTTCGTAGCGCACGTGCAGCGCGCGCGCCGCGTCGACCGACGCCAGCGCGTCGAGGATGTGGCGATGACCGAGCGTCCACAGCGCGCTGCCCAGAGCTCGGTGATCGCCGTCGACGACGTCGGGCCACGATCGATCGAAGAGCTGTTCGAGACGGACCTCGGCAAAGGAATGCGCGACCGCGCGCGGATCGCGGCTGAGATGCAGGAAGTGCGCGTCGGGATAGGCCGCGATCAGCCGGCGCAGCGTCGCGACGTCGAACGCGTAGGCCGGCGTCTTGTCGACCAGCTGGCGCGGCGCAATCGCGCGGCGCAGCCGATCGGCCAATGCAAGCACATCGTCGCCGGCCGCGGCGCGCGCGTCGATCCACGCGTCGGCGTCGCGCGCGTCGGGACCAGCGAGGCCGGCCGCGAGAACCGCGTGGATCAAGCCGTCGCGCCAGAAGCGCAGCCGGCCTTGATAGGTGCGCTGGCGGCTCGCGAGATCCGCGTGGTCGAAGAGCGCCATTTCGGGCGGCGCGAAGAGCTGTGGATGCCCCGCGAGCATCGTGCGCAGCAGGGTCGTGCCCGAGCGCGGCGGCGCGAGCACGAAGATCGGCGCCGGCAGCGCGCGATCGGGCGCGTGTCGCGGCGCGGGCAGCGATGGACGGCGCAGGCGCGCGGCGAGTCGCGCCAGGCCGCGCGCAGGCGATCGAACGACCGCGCCCCGCGCCGTCGGACGCGACGCATCGAGCGCGACGGCGCTGCCAGCGTCGTCGCTGCCACCATCGCCGCGAATGCGCCAGCGCGCGAGGGCATCGGGCGCGCTGCGGCGCAGGAAGGTCAGCAGCGCGCGCGGCGTCGGATGATCGAGCACGCTGACGACGTGCACCACGGCGCCGAGCGATGCCTGCAGCCGGTTGGCGATGCGCGCCGCAGCGAGCGAGGTCCCGCCGTGGGCGAAGAGATCGGCGTCGGCGTCGAGCGGTGCGTTGGTGCGCAGACCCGTTCGCCACAGGGCGATCAGCTGGCGCAGCAGGGGATCATCCGTTGCGGACGGCATCGTCGCGGACGTCGCGTCGTCGCGGTTCGTCGCCGCCAGCCGCAGCCGCAGCCGCACGAGCGTTGCCAGCATCGCGCGATCGACCTTGCCGCGCGGCGTGCGCGGCAGATCATCGGTGAGCCGCAGCAGTCGGCGCGGCACCATCGCGGTCGGCAGCCGTCGGCGCATATGCGCGCGCAGCGTCTCTTCCGAAGGCCCAGCGTCCTCCGACGACACGGCATCGTCCAACGACCCAGCGTCGTCCGGCGACGCAGCCATCGACGGCGTCCACGCGGCGACGAGCAGCGGTTCACCGTCGACCGTCAGACCCAGCGCCGCGGCGTCGTCGACCGCCGGATGGATGCGCAGCGCGCGCTCGATCATCGCCGGCTCGACGCGATGGCCGCGGATCGCGAGCTGGCGATCGAGCCGGCCGCGGACGACGATCTGGCCGTCGATGCGGCGCTCGCCGCGATCGCCGCTGCGGTAGCGGCGCGCGCCCGGCGCGTCGGGACCCGCGAACGGATCGGGACCGAAGCGCAGGGCCGTGGCGCGCGGATCGCCGGCGTAGCCGCGCGCCAGCGCCGGGCCGCCGACCCAGATCTCACCGGCGACGCCGATCGGCATCGCGCGCAGGCCGTCGCGCGGATCGAGCACGTCGAGCCGCGCCGACGCCAGCGCCCAGCCGACCGGCGTGCCGCCGACGAGCGCGTCATCCCGCCGCAGCGCGCGCCAGCTGCTGTGCACGACCGCCTCGGTGATGCCGTAGAGATTGGCGACGGTCGGCGCGCGGCGGCCGGCGTCGCGCCGCTGCCG
>JBCCOR010000524.1:0-3982 GCA_039025295.1 Acidobacteriota bacterium | reverse complement strand
GCGTGCACGCCGCCGAGCTGCTCGCAGGCGAGCGCCTGAAAGCGGCTCAGCAGCGTCCAGGGGAGGATCAACAGGGCCCAGCTCGCGAAGAGCTCCCAGGGGTCGGCGCCGGTTTGGTAGACCTGGCCGAAGACGGCCAAGCACACGCCGACGAGCACGCTGGAGGTCAGCAGGGCGAGCTTGCCGCGCAGACCGCTAAGGCCCGAGAGGGCGGCGACGCTGAAGGCCGCGGCGATCCCGGCCTCGACGAGGCCGAGCTTGACGAGGCGGTGCATGCCCTCCCAGTTGTAGGCGAAGAAGAACACGACCCCTGACAGGGCCAGGCCCAGGCCCAGAAAGAGCAAGCCGTGGTCGAGCCATCGCGCGAGCGTGCTGGGGCTGATGAGCCATCGGCGCAGGCGCCCGATGGCCTCGTCGCTCAAGTCGCCCGCCGCGTGGAGCGCTTCGAGGCTCGTCAATCTGGCGGCGGGTTCGCGTGGGTCAGATGCCATGCACCGCCCTCCTTCGCTTCGGTTCTCGTGATCCATGATGATCACAACGCGCGCGCAGGGGCCGGCCCTTCCGGGCCGGCGGTCACAATGGCGTGACGTTGGGTGTCGCGGCGGTGTCGCGGGCAGGTGTCAGAAGGTGACGTCGAGGCTCTTGGCGCGCTTCTTCTCGCGGAGCTCGATGTTGACGCCGAGGTTGTTGTCGAAGCCCTTCTTCTTGGCCTTGCGACGCATCTTGGGGCGAGCGCGCTTGAGCTTGCGCTTTTTGATGACCTCGGCCCCGCCCACGGTCCACTCGTCCTTGTCGATGACGCCGTCGGCCTCGTAGGCTTCGCCGTCGTAGACGATGATCGACTTCTTGCTGCCGTCATCGTCGGTGAGCAGCGCCAGCGCATGCTCACCCGGCGCGGGCGGCGCGGCGCCGTCGTCGAGCGGGCCGATCAGCGACACCGGATCGTTGGACGGACGCACGTCGACGCTGGTCAGCAGCGCCGAGGACGGCAGGAGGACGGCGGTGGATGGTGGCTGGGTCGGGTGCATGATCGTGGGCTGTGGGCACATCGGACGGAATCTGCCGGGCCGAAAGGCATCGCTCGTGCGGTCGCGCGCGACGGCGCGATCGGCCAGGAGCAGCTCGAGGCCGGCCAAACCGGTCATTGTGACGGTTCGTAGGGCAGACAGATGACAAAACGACGTGGAGCCGAATCTCTATTCTGGGGCCGCCCGGGCAGCGTGTCAACGCCGCTGTCAAGAGCGTGTAAGTGTTTCATGCCATACTCCTCCATCCCATGAGTCGATCTGCGCTCTCCGCGCGGCCGTCGATCGGTCCGCGCCATCAGCTGTTTCTCCTGCGCCAGCTGGTGGTGCGCGACTTTCGCGCGCGCTACGCGGGCTCACTGCTCGGCTTCTTCTGGTCGTTCGTGCAGCCGCTGTGGCAGCTCCTTTTATATACGTTCGTGTTTTCGACGGTGATGAAGATCCCACTCACCGGCGCGCGGACGGAAGATTTCGGCAGTTTTCTCTTCTGCGGCCTGATTTTGTGGATGGCCTTCCAGGAGGGCGTCCAGCGCAGCGCGACCGCGGTCGTCGACAACGCCGACCTGGTGACCAAGCTGCGTTTTCCGGCGCGCCTGCTGGTGGTGACGGTGGCGCTGACCGCGCTGCTGCACGCGGCGGTGGCGGCGGCGGTCTTCGCGCTCTATCTCGCGCTCAAGGGCGCGCTCGCCTGGACGGCGCTGCCGCAGCTGCTGATCGCACTGCCGCTCCAGATCGCGCTCACGCTCGGCCTGGGCTGGCTGCTGTGTCCGCTGCAGGTGCTGTTCCGCGATCTGGCCCAGGTGCTGGGCATGGTGATGACCGGCTGGTTCTACTTCACGCCGATCGTCTATCCGCTGACGCTGGTGCCGGAGTCCTACCGGCCGTGGCTGGCGCTCAATCCGATCGCGCCGCTGGTCGATCTCTACCGCGCCGCGTTCCTGGGCGGTCCGCCCGTGGCGCTGATCGAGCTCGCGCCGCTCGCCGCCCTCGCCGCCGCCCTCGCGCTCGGCGGCTGGTGGCTCTTCGGGCGCCTCGAGCGCACGCTCGCCGACGCGCTCTGACGCGTGCGCGGCCGCGCGCGTGGCACGCTCTTTGCTCGACGGCGTAATCTGACCTGCTGAGCCCTTCTGCGCGACTTGCTAAGGTTGTTCTGCTGATCGCAACCCCTTTCGTGCATCGGCGCGATCGACGCGCCTCGATGCGAGGAGACCGAGATCCCATGAATGTACGCTCTGCGGCCGTCGCGGCCGCGATCTTCGCGCTGTCGGCGCTGTTCCTGCTAGGCGCTGTCGGCGCACCGGCCAACGGCCAAACGTCGTCGGCCGTGTCCCCTGCTACGCCGCCGTCCGGTGGCGACGTCGAAACACCCAAGACGGGACCGACCCCGCCCAAGAGCATCTTCGAGATGGCCAGCCGGCCGGTCGAGCGCAAGCCCGAGCGCGCCAAGATCGAGCCGCCCGACGGCAAGTGGCTGGTCGACGAGAACGGCAACGAGTACTACCTGCACAAGCTGCCCAAGCAGGGGCTGCGTTTCTCGCGCATCGGCGACGACATGATCCGCACCTGGGAATACCGCATCCCGATGAAGGTCGGCAAAGAAGACGAAGAGAATTTCTACATCAAGGTCTACAAGCCGAAACCGCGCCGCACGCCGATGGACGAAATGCGTCCGCAGATCACGCCCGAGCGCCGCGCTGAGGTCGAGGCCGGCTACACGCCCGATATCGATCAGGGCGATCGCCTGACCCTCGAGGCCTTCGACCGCGGCCTGCCGCGCACCGGCATGTGGCGCAACGGCTTCGACGTCGCCGACATGAACGGCGACGGCCATCTCGACCTGATCCACGGCGTGCCGCGCAAAGACTTCGGCGGTCCGCGTATCTTCCTCGGCGACAGCCAGGGCAATTGGACGCAGTGGAACCTGTCCCTGCCCGAGGCGATCTACAACTACGGCGACGCGGTGGCGGGCGATCTCAACAACGACGGCCACATGGACATGGTGCTGGCGATGCATCTGCGCGGCATCCTGGCGATGGTCGGCAACGGTCAGGGCGGCTTCCGCCTGTGGACGCAGGGCATCGACTACGAAGGCCCCGACTACCAGGGGCCGTCGGCGTTCACCAGCCGCGGCATCGCGCTCGCGGATTGGAACCAGGATGGCAACCTCGACATCATTGCCCTGTCCGAGGGGCCGCGCGGCTTCGACCAAGTCGAGCAGCCCAACGTGACCGGTCGGCGCGTGTACCTCAACAACGGCAATGGCACGTGGCGGGTCGCGCTGCGTCCGCGCAAGCCCGCGCTGGTCTTCGGCGACGAGGTAGCGGTGGCCGATTGGAACAGCGACGGCTTCCCAGACCTCTTTACCAGCACCAGCCGTCAAGGGTTCGGTGAGCTGATGAACCTCAACCGCGGCGCCAAGGGCGGCTGGGACTCCCAGACGTTTGCGATGCTGCGGCCCAACGCCTGGGTGTGGTCGGTCGCCGCGGGCGACTTCGACGCCGACGGCACGATGGACCTGGTCTACGGCTACAACGGCGGCGAGCTGGGCATCGATCGCACCGGCATCGACGTCGTTCTCAATCCGCTGGCCGAGGATGGCGGCACCCGCATCTCCCTGATGTACGGCACCGGCACCACTGCGGAGAAGTCGGAAGACGATCGCATTCACATCCGCAACCTCGCCGCCGGCGACATCGACGGCGACGGTCAGCTCGACATCGTCGCCGGCTCGCGCAACGGTCAGCTCTTCTTTTTCCTGGGCGACGGCGAGGGCGGTTTCGTCCAGGAGGCCGAGGTGCAGCTGGCCCAGCCGCAGAAGGAGTGCCAGACGCACGACATCGAGCTGGTCGACTTCACGGGTGACGGCCGCGCCGAGATCGTCGCCGGCTTCGCGGGCGAGCAGTGCCCGAACGGCGGCGCGCTCTTCGCCTGGCAGACGGCCGATCGTCCGGCCGGCG
>JBCCOR010000523.1:0-3985 GCA_039025295.1 Acidobacteriota bacterium | reverse complement strand
TGTTCGACGACGATTTCGAGAGCGGCACGACGCAGATGTGGTCGTCGACGACCGGCTGACGCGCGCGCGATCGATGGTTTTCACAACATTTTTGAGGAGCAGCCCGTGCAGCTGACCGAGGTGATGGACCAGCTCGAGGCGATGGGGAGCGAAAGAACCCGCAGGATCTACCGCAACCACGGCGCAGCCGAGCCGATCTTTGGCGTTGCGGTCGGTTCGCTGAAGACGCTGGTCAAGACGATCAAGAAAGACCAGCCGCTCGCCGAGCAGCTCTACGCCACCGGCAACGGCGACGCGATGTACCTCGCCGGCCTGATCGGCGATCCGAAGACGGTATCGCCCGCGGTGCTGGACGCCTGGGCCGCGGGCGCCGAGTGGTACATGGTCAGCGAGTACGCGGTCGGCGCGCTGGCCGCCGAGAGCCCGCACGGCTGGGATCGTGGCCTGGCCTGGATCGAATCGGACGTGCCGCACATCGCGTCGACCGGCTGGGCGACGCTCGGCGGCGTGGTGTCGGTGCGCTCCGACGACCAGCTCGATCTCGACGCCCTCGATGCGCAGCTCGACCGCGTCGCCGCCGAGCTGCACGACGCGCCCAACCGCGTGCGCTACACGATGAACGGCTTCGTCATCGGCGTCGGCTGCTACGTTGCGTCGCTGAGCGTCAAGGCGCGTGCGATCGGCGAGGCGCTCGGCACGGTCCGCGTCGATCTGGGCAACACCGCGTGCAAGGTGCCCGAGGCGCCCGCGTACATCGACAAGGTGGTCCAGGCCGGCCGCCTCGGCCGCAAGCGCAAGAAAGTCCGCTGCTGATCGGCCGCGTCACTCTTGGGGCGCGTCCTGCTGCAGCAGATCGTCGCCGTCGGCGCGGGCGCGCTCCGCGGCGATCTGACGCTCGATGGCGTCTTCGGCCTCCTGTGCGCTCACATAAGCGGTCGGGGCCGGGTCCGCATCGGGCATGGTCGAGGTCGATCGCGCCGTCGCCGGCGCGTCGGTCTCGTCCGACGCCGCGAGCAGCTCGGCGCCGCGCGTGAGATGCAGGCGGTAGATCGGCTCCGGCAGGTCCATGCCCGCGGCCTCCAGCGCCTGCTTGACGCGGAGAATGCTCTCGCTGCGCACGTGCACGAAGCTCGCCTCGGTCTGATCGATCCATGCGAAAAAGCGCACCACCACGCTCGAGTCGCCCAGGCTCTCGACGAAGGCCAGCGGGCCGGGCTCGTCGAGCACGCCCTCGGTCGCGTGCAGGACGTCGACGCCCAGCTGCTGGGCCGCGCGCAGGTCCTCGCCGACGCCGACGCCGACCGTGAAGCCGAATCGGCGCAGCGGGTTGCGGCTGTAGTTGAGCACCACGCCTTTGAAGACCTGGCTGTTGGGAATGCGCAGATGGTTGCCGTCGAAGGTCATCAGGATGGTCGCGCGCGAGGTCAGCCGCACGACCTTGCCCTCGTGGTCGTCGATGGCGACGAAGTCGCTGGCCGCGAACGGCTGACGCACGCTCAGCAGCACGCTGGCGATGTAGTTCTCGACCAGATCGCGAAACGCGAAGCCGACCGCCAGGCCGATGATGCCGGCGGTGCCGAGCACGGCGCCGACCAGCGCGGTGGCGTCGAGCAGCTCGAGTGCCACCAGGATGCCCGCGAGCAGCACCAGCACGCTCGCCGTCTGGCGCGCCAGATCGCGCGCCAGCGCGTTGCGAAACAGCCGACGAAACAGGGAATCCCAGCGGCGTACGGCGCGCGAGAGCCAGGCGAACACGCCCAGCAGCACGAGCGCGAGCAGCAGCAGCGGCAGATAGGAGAGCACGGTCTGCAGGCGTCGGGCGGCCTCGGCGAGGGTCGGCGCGAGGCGCTGGCGGACGTTGATCACGACCTCGATGCGGTCGATCACCAGCACGACGCCCTCGGTCGCCTCGGCGAGGGCGACCGCCTGCCCGGCGAGATCGTCGCCGAGCACCGGGCCGCGCAGCATGACGATGCCGGCGTCGACCTCGACCGCGACCGTCTTCAGCCCGCCGAGCTGGTCGTAGCGCCGCCGCAGGCTGCTGCGGATGGCGTCGTCGGTGTCGTCGTCGATGACGGTCGAGGCCGCGCCGACCGGGCGCGCGTCGGCGCTGCGGACCTCGGCGTCGTCGGCCGCGTCGGCGACCGCGTCGAGCAGGGGAACCTGGGCGCTGGCGACGGCCGCTGACAGCGCGACGAAAACCAGCACCAGCGCGGCGCACATCCGAAGCGGCATCCGGACGAGGCGATCGAGGGCTGCGATGGATGGCGATGGTGATGGCGTGGGCATGCTGCGTTCTCCGCGGGTTCGGGGCGCGCGTCAGGCGTCGGTCGGCGCCGCGTCGTCGAGCGGCAGGCTGCGGTGCTGGAACGCGCGCTTGCCGGCGCCGTAGTCGCCGGCGACGTGGCCACCGCCGCGCAGCAGCCAGCGTGTCGTGAGCAGGCCGTCGACGCCCACCGGGCCGCGCGCGTGGATGCGGCCGGTGGCGATGCCGACCTCGGCGCCGAGGCCGTAGCGGTAGCCGTCGGCGAAGCGCGTGCTGGCGTTGTGGAAGACCGATGCGGCGTCGACCGCGCGCAGGAAGCGATCGGCGACGGCCTCGTCGTCGGTGCAGATCGACTCGGTGTGCGCCGAGCCGTGGGCGTGGATGTGCGCGATGGCCGCGTCGAGATCGTCGACGACGCGCACCGCCAGCACCCGATCGCCGTATTCGGTGCGCCAATCGTCGGCTGTCGCCGGCTCGGCGGGCAGGCCGGCGGCGGCGATCGCGTCGCGCGCCGCGTCGTCGGCGCGCAGCGTCACGCCGGCGTCGACCAGCGCGCGCGCCACGGTCGGCAGATCGGGCAGGAAGCCGCGCAGCACCAGCAGGGTTTCGGTGGCGTTGCAGGCGGCGGGGTAGTCGCATTTGCCGTCGACCGCCAGGCGCGCCGCCATCGCGGGATCGGCCGCGTCGTCGAGCACCAGATGGCAAACGCCCTCGGCGTGGCCCAGCACCGGGATGCGCGTCGCCTGCTGGATCGCGCGCACCAGCGCGCTCGATCCGCGCGGGATCACCAGATCGATCGATTCGTCCTCGGCGAGCAGCGCCTGCGCCGCGTCCCGGCCCTCGATCAGCTGGACGGCGTCGGCGTCCTGATGCGCCGCGGTCAGTGCGGCGCGCAGGCAGTCGACCAGGGCGCGGTTGCTGTGGGTTGCCTCGGCGCCGCCCTTGAGCAGCACGGCGCAGCCGGCGCGCAGCGCCAGGGCACCGATCTGGATCACGGCTTCGGGACGGCTTTCGAAAATCACCAGCACGACCCCGAGCGGCGCGCTCACCTGGCGCAGGACCAGGCCGTCGTCGAGCCGGGTATGGCGGTGCGTGCGGCCGATCGGGTCGGTCTGCGCGGCGAGCTGCACGACGCCGTCGATCAGGTCGTCGACCTTGGCCGGGCCGACCGCCAGGCGGCGCAGCAGCGGGGCGGCCAGATCGTCGCGCGCGGCGGCGTCGAGATCGCGCTGGTTGGCGGCCACCAGCGATGCGCTCCGGTCGCGGAGCTGGTCGGCGAGATGGTGCAGGACGGCGCTGCGCGTGCTGCCGTCGGCGGCGCCCAGCCGGCGCTGGGCGCGCCGGGCCGCGCGCGCAACAGCGGTGGCGTCGAAGGCGAGGGCGGTTTCGGTCATCGGTTGGTCTCCTGAGAGGGCGCGGCATCGGCATCGGCCGCGGATACGGCGCTGGGCGCGTTTGGCTCGGGTTCGAGCACCATGGCCTCGCGCCGAACGAGGATGTGTGGATCGCGACGGCGGCGGTCTTCGGGGTCCGTCCCGGCGCCGGCGCGCAGCCAGCTGCGCGCGGTGTCGGCGTCGCAGAACGCCAGGCCGCGGCCGATCGCGCCGCCGTCGGGACCGCGCAGATCGACCACGTCGCCGCGGTGGTAATCGCCGTCGACGCGGGTGACGCCGGCGGCGAGCAGCGAGGCGCGCCGCCGGCGCAGCGCGGCGACCGCGC
>JBCCOR010000522.1:0-3986 GCA_039025295.1 Acidobacteriota bacterium | reverse complement strand
TTCTTGTTGATGGACAACCGGGCCGCTTTCTGCGCCCTCGTCGCGCCGTGCGCAGAAGGTTCCCTTTCGACGAAGCGTTCGATGAACCGATGAGGAGAAACACGGCATGAGCAGCGATGCGAAGAGCGACGGCAAGGGCACGATCGAACAGGGCGGCTGGACGCGCAGGACCTTCCTGACCCGGGTCGGCCAGGCGGGCGGCGCCGGTGCGCTCTACGAAACCATGGTGGCCCTCGGCATGGTGAACCTGCCGCCGGCCTGGGCGGGGGCGCCCGTGCTGGGCGAGGAGCACGGCCGGGGCAAGTCGGTGCTGATTCTCGGCGCCGGCATCGGCGGCCTGACGACGGCCTACATCCTGGCGCGCAGCGGCTACCGCTGCCGCATTCTCGAGGCGACCGCGCGCGCCGGCGGACGCAACCACACCGCGCGCCGCGGCAGCACGGTGCTCGAGCACTCGGAAGCCCACGGCGCCACGAAGCAGACCTGCCACTTCGACAGTGGCCTCTATCTCAACCTCGGGCCCGGACGCCTGCCGTACCATCACCGCCGCGTGCTCGGCTATTGCCAGGAGCTCGGCGTGGCGCTCGAGCCGTACATCATGAACACCACGGCGAACCTTTTCCAGACCAGCGACGCCTTCGCCGAGCGCGCCATGCCCTATCGCCGGGTGCAGAACGACACCCGCGGCTACATCGCCGAGCTGCTGGCGAAGGCGGTCAACCAGGGCGCGCTCGACCAGACGCTCAGCGCCGAAGATCGCGAGCGCCTGCTCGATTTGCTGGTGCAGTTCGGTCCGCTGGGCGCGAAGCATACGGGCTGCGACGGCGAGCCCGACTACCGCTACGAGGGCTCGACGCGGGCCGGCTGCGGACCCGATCCGGAGACCGGCGAGCCCACGCCCGACGTTTACTACAACTGCCAGATTCCGCGCAAAACGCCGCTCGCGACGCTGCTGCAGTCCGAGTTCTGGCGCGACAGCTTCTACAATCCGCTCGAATTCGAGTGGCAGCCGACGCTCTTCGAGCCGGTCGGCGGCATGGACGGCATCGTCGACGGCTTTGTTCGCCAGGTCGGCCATCTGATCACCTACGACGCGCCGGTGGTCGCCGTCGAGACCCGCGACGACGGCGTCACCGTGCAGTACCGGCAGGGCGCCGACGTCGTCACCGCCAGCGCCGACTACTGCGTCAGCAACATCCCGTGCCCGGTGCTCGAGCGCATCGAGAACAACTTCGCCGACGACTTCGCCACGGCGATCGCGCGCACCGAGTTCGCCGCCTCGTGCAAGGTCGGCTGGCAGTGCAACACGCGCTTCTGGGAGGACCAGCGCTACCAGATCTACGGCGGCATCAGCTGGACCGACGACATCATCGAGCAGATCTGGTACCCGTCGAGCGGTTTCTTCGGGCAGAAGGGCACGCTCACCGGCGCCTACATCCACGACGGCATCTGCCCCGACGATCCGCACCACGCCACCGACTTCGGCAACCTGAGCCTCGCCGAGCGCCTGCGCGTCGCCAAGCGCGGCGGCGCCAAGCTGCACGAGGAATTCAACGACGATGCGATCGTGCCGAGCGCGCTCGGCCTGTCGGTCGCCTGGCAGCACGTGCCCCATCAGCTCGGTGCGTGGCCCGACTGGGGCAACAACCAGCACGACGACGCCGACTACCGGCGCCTCTTGCTGCCCGACCGCCGCTTCTACGTCGTCGGCGATCAGGCCTCGACCCTGCCCGGCTGGCAGGAAGGCGCGATGATGTCGGCCGAGCACGTCGTCGAGCTGATCGCCGGACGCCGGCGGATCGAGGACATCCCGCTGACGCTGACCGCGCCGAACACCGTCAAGGTCACGCGCGGACACGGCTGAGCCGATCGCAGCGCGCCCGCGCGGTCGCCGACCGGTCGACCGCGCGGGCGTGAATCGCTAGGCCGGCGCGCAGCAGGTGGCCGGCACGCAGCAGGCGGCGGTGGCCGTCGTCGCCGGGTTGAGATGCGGCGTGGTGTCGGCGTTCTTGACCACGAAGATCTCCCAGGCGTAGCCGTTGGGATCGTGGACCCACACCTTGTCCTGGAGCGCGTGACAGCAGTCGGTGTCGAATTCGTCCTGCGTGATCAGGCCGGCGGCGATCAGGCGGTCCTGGGCGTCGCGCACGGCCTGCGTGGAATCGACCTGGATGCCGAGATGGTTGATCGCGTGATCGCCAGCGTCGCTCGTCCGCGCCGCGGCGGGACGTTCGTTCAGGGTCATGTTGAGCGGCGGCGACGCGAGCGCGAACTTGGCGTAGCCGGGCTTGCGCTTGACCGGTTCGACGCCGAAGAACGCGCGGTAAAAGGCGATCGAGTGGTCGAGCTGGTCGGTGTTGAGGGCGAGATGGACGTTCAGGGCGTCGGGCGTGTTGGACGTTGTGTCGATGGGCATCGTGCGTCTCCGCGTTGGTCGACTCTTCCGGAAGAATCGAAGAGTTGGGTGAAAAAAAATGCGCGTCAGCCGCGCGGGGTCGATGTCTGGCGCGGCGCGGCGCCGATCTGGATGATCGGGTTGGCGCCGCCGCAGCACTCGGCGTAAAGGAAGTCGAGCAGCGCGCGCAGCGCCTGGGTGCCGGCGCGGTAGCGCAGATAGCGGCCCTCGCGCTGCTGCGTGACCAGGCCCTCGCGGCGCAGCGCGTCGAGATGGTGCGAGAGCGTGGACGTCGGGATGTCGAGCTGTTGCTGGATCTCACCGGCAACCCGGCCGTCGGGATGCGCCTGGAGCAGGCTGCGCACGATGCGCACGCGCGCTTCGTGGCCGAGGGCGGCGAAGCGCGCGGCGTGCTGCTGGGCGTCGTCGGGCGGATTGCGCTGGACGGTTCGGGGTTTGGGTGCAGCTTCCATATTTCGATCATTCTAGAAATATCGTCTGATGTCAAGCGCGGATGGTCGAGCGATGGGCCAGACAATTAGGTTTCATGATGAAACTACTTGGGCTGCACGGGCGAAGATCACGATGTCTGCGCGCGTTTACCTTTTGACCAGCCTTCATCGAACCCACGGCTCAACGCACACTCTTTCGAGGTCCTACGATGTCCCAGCGCTCTTCCACATCCGCTCGTTCCTTCGCCGCCGCCCTGCTCTTCTCGTTCGGATTCGTCTTCTTGGGTCTCGCGCCGCCGGCCGCCGTGGCCGCTGCCGCCGGCGACGGCCGCGTGACCGTGGGCGCGGCCGTTTTGCCCGAGTTCGAAGGATCCGACGACAATCAGGTCGTGCCGCTGATCTCCCTGCGGCGGGGCGTGGGCGATTTCGTGCTCGAGGTCGAGGGCCTCGGCGCGCGCCTCGATCTGGTCGGCGAAGGCTCGATCTGGCGCGCCGGTCCGGCGATTCGCCTCGCGCTGCCGCGCGAGGACGACGTCGACGCTGCGGCCGTGGCGGCGCTCCCCGAGGTCGATTTTGCGCTCGAGGTCGGGGCATTCGTCGGCTTCGAGATGCCGTTCACGCGCGCGCAGGGCGGCCAGCTGAGCGGTACGCTCACGCTGACCCAAGACGTTCTCGACGCCCACGAGGGCTTCGTGGTGCAGGCCAATCTCGAGTATTTCTTCGCGGTCAATCGCATGCTGCGCGTCGGCCTGGGACCGACCGCGACCTACGCCAGCGGCGACTACATGCGCAGCTACTTCAGCGTCGACGCGGCAGGTTCTGCGGCGTCGGGTCTGCCGGTGTTCGACGCCGATGCCGGACTCAAGGACGCCGGTTTCCAGGCGTTCACGATCCTCTCGTTCAGCGAGCAGTGGGGCGTGCTGACCCGCGTGGCCTACACCAAGCTGCTCGGCGACGCGGCGGACAGCCCGATCGTCGAGATCGCCGGCGACGACGATCACTTCTTCGTCGGCATGGGGGCGTTCTACCGCTTCTGAACGGCTCAGGCCTCGCGCGCCGCGCCCTCGCGCGCGAGCAGCGCGCGCTTGCGATGGATGCCCCAGCGGTAGCCGCCGAGGCCGCCGTCGCTGCGCAGGACG
>JBCCOR010000521.1:0-3987 GCA_039025295.1 Acidobacteriota bacterium | reverse complement strand
GCGATCGGCGATGCCGACGAAGCATCCCCTGCGCCGGTCGCCAGATCGAGCGTGTACATCCGCTCCGCCGCGTCGAGCGCCCGATGCGGCGCGCGCGACGGCGACGGCCAGCGCAGCGTCGGGACGGTCGCATCGGCGGCGTCGTCCGACGCGCGATGCCAGAGCAGATGGCTGCCCGCGTTCAGCACCGGCAGATCAGGCGCTTCGATCAGCCACCAGCCGGCGAGATCGGCCGGGGCGCTCGGCACACCGGCCGCGTCGTCGTCGGCCACGAGCCCCTCGGCCAGGCTCTCCTGCGCCGCGACCATGCCGGCTGTTCGCGCGCCGACGTCGGCGAAGGCGGAGGCGTCCGGGCCGGCCGATGCGGCCCGCGCATCGCGCTGGCGTTCGGCGTCGGTCGGCGGCGGCGAACGCAGCGCCGCGCGCGACGGCATCTCGGCCGCAGGTGCGCTCGCGGCCAGCGGCGCCTGGGCTTCGCTCTCCGCTGCACCGGCCGTTTCGGCTGTCTCGCGCGCGACGGATGGCGGCGCGCGACGAGCGGTCGCTGCCTGTTCCTTCGGCGACGCGGCGGCCGCGCGACGATCCAGATCGGCGTCCAGCGTCGGCGCGGCAGGCGACCGCGCAGCGGCCTCCTCGGACGGCGGCAGGGCGCCGGACGGCGACGGCGACGGCAGGGACGCAGGCGGACGCGCCACCGCGTCGTCGGACGCGGCCGTCTCGGCGCGCTCCTCGGCGGGCGCAGACGATGCGATGCCCGTCGGCGCGCGCTCGGCGCGCTTGCGCGCCGGCGCGTCGTCTGCGGCGATCGCCGCGGGCGCGGTTGCGTCGAAGCGCTCAGCCGCTGGCGCCACCGCGGCCGACTCGGGCGCGGGCGCCGGTAGACCGATCCGCAGCAGGAGCGCGACGCCGATCACCGCCACCGCCAGCATCGCGGCGCGGCGCAGCGCCGGACCGCGCCAGCGCATCCGGCGACGCACGGATGCGGATCGCAGCGGCGCCGCAGCAACCGCCGGCGCGGGATCGGCGGCAGCCGACGCATCGGCGAAGCGCGGCGCGGCGGCAACGTCGGCGTGCAGGCGGGCGAGCAGATCGTCGGGCGGCGGCGGCGCGGGCCGTTCGCGCAGCGCCGACGCCAGCGCGGGATCCTGCGCGTCGATCGCCGACGCGTCCGCGGCGGCGCGGTCGTCCGCGAACGGCTGCGGTTCGTCGTCGGATCGCGTCGTCATGACGGATCTCCTGCGGTTTCGTCGAGATGAGCGCGCAGACGGGCGAGCGCGGTTTTGATCCGCTTGCGGATGGCGGCGCCGCTGACACCTTCCTCGCGCGCGATCGCCGGCGTCGACTGCTCCGCCCAAAAATAGGCTGTCACGGCGAAGCGCATCGGCTCGGGCAGATCGAGCACCGCCCGGCGCAGACGCCGCTGGGCCTCACCGGCGGCCGCGCGGCGCTCGGGATCGGCCTCGAGGGCCGGATCGACCAGGGCGTCGGCGACGGCCGGATCGAGTGGCAGCCGGCGCACCGCCCGGCGTCGATGGTTGAGGAAGGTCGTATAGGCGATGCGCACCAGCCACGTCGCAAAACCCGCGCGGCCGCCGAAGCCGTCGAGCGCGTCCCACGCCTTGCGGTACGTTTCCTGGGTCAGGTCGGCGGCCAGATCGGCGTCGCCGCCGGTGAGGCGGACGAGCGAGCGGTAGACGACGCGGTAGGTGCGCTCGACGAGGACGTTGGCGGCGTCGCGATCGCCCGCGCGCAGCGCGTCGAGCAGCGCGGCCTCTTCCGCGCGCGCGGCGTCGTGCGCGGCACGCGCATCCGGATCGGACGCGGGCGCGGCACGGCGGGGCGCGGCGAAGCGGAGGATGAGGGCAGCGAGGAACACGGCAGATCTCGACAAATCGGGCGCGCGATCCCCGCGCGTTCGACGACGTGTCGATGCGGTTCAGGCGCCCTGCAGATTGGACCCACGAGCGAGGCGAACCGCAACCGATCGCGGCCGCGGATCGGGTTGATCCAGCCGA
Source organism: Acidobacteriota bacterium (assembly GCA_039025295.1). Taxonomy (GTDB): domain Bacteria; phylum Acidobacteriota; class Thermoanaerobaculia; order Multivoradales; family J023; genus JBCCOR01. Next base: position 1,972 of record JBCCOR010000521.1, on the reverse strand, counting down.
TTCGGATCGGGTTGATCCAGCCGATTCGGATCGGGCTGATCCAGCCGATTCGGTCCGCGCCGCGCCGTCAAGCCAGCGCGATCAAGACAGCGCGATCTTGCCGCGGTCGATGCCGGCGCGCACGGTGTGCAGCGTCTTTTCCATACGCTGGCGGATGGCCTGCTCGCGCGCCGTCTTGTCGAGGTCCTCGGCGAGCATGTCCTCGTAGGACACCCGCTTGAGCCACAGCACGTTGCCCTTGTCGTAGACGCGCACCTCGAACGCCTTGGCGTCGAGACCCAGATCTTCGACCTGCAGATGGTAGGAAATGCCGTCGTGGTCGTGGGTGGTGTTGATTCCGACGATCATGCGATCAGCGTACCGCAGCGGCCATTCGGCCATCAAATCGCCATCAACCACGAAAGCGGTACCGACGACGAGGCCGGTACCGCTCCTGGTTCGGTTGCGTTCGTTTGACGCAATGCTGTCGTGCAATGTCTGGATCGTCAGACGCTCCTTGGAAACAAGGGTGGGAAGATCGAAGGACAGCGACGACCACGCGTCGCAGCTGCCACTGTGTTTTGAGGGATGACCCCGAACCCGGGGCCGCTATCTACGGAAACGCTCCGAACTGGCCGGAGCGGGACCGAAATCGTTCAAGCGATCGTCAGGATGGTGCGCGGTGTGTGCGCAGCGATCAGTTGATCAGGCCGCCAGCGAAGTCGGCAACCTGCTGAATCGGCAGGCCGGTCTGCTCGCCAGCGAAGTTGAGCAGGGTGTCGAGACCGGCGTTCGCGAACTGCGAAGGATCGGTGATGGCACCCGCCAGCTCCGGCGGCAGGCCGAGCTCCTGGGCACCCCACTCCGCCAAGCCACCGAGGCTGAGGTCGGTCGGCAGATCCGGCACCTGGACGCCCAGCTCGCTGAGCAGGCCCGCGCCGTTCTGGAGCATGCTGCCGAAGTCGCCGCTGCCGAGCGACTTGGCGAAGTTGAAGGCCTCCTGGAAAGGCAGGTCGACGCCGGCCAGCTCGAACACATCGCCCGCTTCGGCGATGGCACCAGCCCAGTTGCCGGTCGCGACGTTGAAGCCGACGTCCGCAATCTCGTTGACCCACTTGCCAACCTCTTCACCGAAGATCGCGCCGGCGAGACCGCCGACCACATCACCGAACATATCGCCAATACCACCAAACATTGTCTTGTCTCCTGTTTTTTTTCTAGTGAACGTGCGCGGCCGCGGCTGTGTGTCGTAGCGGGAGTTCGTGCAGGACCTTGCGCGTTCGATTCAATTCTTTTGCCGATCGAGTGACCCGAGGTCGCCTCAATGAATGTGACTGTGCGCTGCGCCTCGGGCTGCTGCCGCGTGGCGGGAACGCGATCGTTGCGATGCCATCCTAATTAGCAACAGGTGTGCCAACTTTTTCCGACGCGAGAAAAGGCCAGCAAATGCGGGCGTTTGTCGCTTTCCTTCCAGCGACGCACCCTCCGCGCATCCCGACAGGGAACCAGGAAAACTTCCCCGATTCGCGGAGGCGCCGACGAAACATCCTGATCGTCGACGTCCGACGCGGTCGATCCGCTCAGTCGCGCGCGCGCGCGGACGCCACGCGATCCGCCCCGTCGCCCGCCAGGCGATCGCGCACGCGCAGCAGTTTGGCGACGGCGTCGCGCCGACCGCCCGGGCGGTTGCGCCGCGGCCAGAGAACGCCGTGGCGGTCGATCAGCGGATCGAGTTCACCCACGAGGCGGCGGCGCACGGCCGCCGGAAGCGCCCGCATCGGCGCGGCGCCCGCATCAGCGGCGAGCAGCGCCTGACCGACGGTCGCGCCGAACGCGACCAGATCGGCCGCCCAGCGCAGCTCGTCGGCGATCCACGCCGCGTCGGCGCGCGGCGGCAGGTTCGCGGCGCCGTCGGCCGGCGCGGCCCTGCGCACAATCTCGATCAGCCGACCGAGGCCGTCGCGGTCGAGGCCGGCCAGGCGATCGTGATCGG
>JBCCOR010000520.1:0-3988 GCA_039025295.1 Acidobacteriota bacterium | reverse complement strand
GTAGTGAAACGCCGGTCGATCGTCGCGGTCGACCACCAGCCAGACGCGCGGGACGTCGCAGCGCCCGGCGGGGCCGTCGTCCGCGACCGCGCCGGCGATGCGGTGAACGCCGAACGGCCCGCCCCACGCCGTACGCCAGCCGCGGCGCGCGAGCGCCCGCGCCCACGCCGTGCCGGGCGCGACCAGCAGCGCGGCCGCGGTGGCGTCGGCGTCGTCGAGCGCGCTGCGCAGCTGTGCGCTGAGCGCGTCGAGGGCGTCGTTGTCGACCGCCTCGATCCACGGCACGAACCCCCAGCGTCCGCTCGGGGTGTCGGTCAGGCGCAGCGCGGCGCCGGCGGCGATCGCGCCATCCGGGCCGCGGCGGATCAGATGCAGCGGGGCGCGCGCCGCCGTGCCGTCGTCGTCGGGCGCGGCGAGATGGCGCCAGGCGAGCCAGCGGGCGTCGCGCCGGGGCCGCGCGGCCGGCGCCCAGGCGTCGACGCGCGCGTCGAATGCGTCGAGCGCGTCGGCGACGTCGCCGAGCGCAGTGGCGCTGTCGACGACGAGGGCGTCCGCCGCATCGTCCGCGCGGCGCCGCCGCGCCGTCCGTGGGCCGAGCGCCGGCAGCGGCGGAACCAGCCGACCGAGCGCGCCGAGGCGCCGTCGCGCGACGCGCTGCGGCCGACGCAGGGCCAGGCGCCAGACCAGCGCGCCCTGCGGCAGCCAGCCGAGCGCTTGGCGGCGGCTGCCGAAGGTCTCGCTCGGGATGCCCAAGACGCATGCGACCCCCGCCGCGGCCCAGCGCGCGTGGATCGCGCCCGCGGCCGCGCTCAGCAGGCCGCGCCGCCGATGGTCGGGCGCGGTCGCGCCGTCGACCGCCACGCGCGCCTCCCACGCCGGCGCATCCGCCCGTCCGCCGCCGCGCAGCGTCAGGCCGGCGTAGTGAAACGCCGGTCGATCGTCGCGGTCGACCACCAGCCAGACGCGCGGGACGTCGCAGCGCCCGGCGGGGCCGTCGAAGAGCTTCCAGCGCCAGTGCGCGGCGCACCACGGTCGGCCGAAGCTGCGCGCCAGCAGCGCGGCCGCGGCCGCGGCATCGGCGCGCTCGGCGGGGCGCAGGCGATAGCCGTCGGGCAGCGCGTGGGTCGGGGTTGTGGAAGGGCTGAGGACGTTGGGCATCGGCGCGGGTCAGCGGGTTTCTCGAAGCGTGCGTTTCGCCGGGACGCCCGAAGCGATAGACTGCGAATCTCTCCTTTTGTGATGGATTCGCCCGCATGGCTGAATCCGGACTTGGCTCGCCTGCTTGCGCTGTTGTCCACGCCCGCGCCTCGCCGCGCGGTGCGCACCGCCGCTGCCTATCGCTGATCGTCCGAGCCGAACCCGATGCCCGACCATCCAGACGCCCGCGCGCGTCACGACGCCCCGTCGACGCCGCGCCCGCGGCGCTACCAGACCGCCGTGCCGCTGGCGCGTGGCGCCACCTCCGAAGTGTTTCGCGCGTTCGACGTCGAGCGCAACCGCGCCGTCGCGCTGAAATTCCTGCTGCGCGACGATCCGGCGCTGGTCGAACGCATGCTGCGCGAGGCCGAGGCCCAGGCCCGCATCGAGCATCCGGGCATCTGCACGATCTACGACGTCGGCACCTGGGAAGGGCGTCCGTATATCGCGATGGAGCTGATCGAGGGCGAGGAGCTCGGCGCGGCGGCGGCCCATCTCGACGTCGACGCGCTCGTCGAGCTCATGCGCCAAACCGCCGAGGCGGTCGGGATGGCGCACGCGAACGGCCTGGTGCACCGCGACCTGAAGCCGTCGAACATCATGGTCACCCGCCGCGACGACGGCACGCTGCGGGCCGTGGTGGTCGACTTCGGGCTGGTGCGCGAGCACGCGCTGAGCGCCTCGGAGCGTCCGCTGTCGAGCGATCTCGCGCTGACCCACGACGGGCGCCTGATGGGCACGCCGCCCTATCTCGCGCCCGAGCAGGTGCGCGGCGACGTCGAGCAGGTCGGGCCGGCGAGCGACGTCTACGGCCTCGGCGCGACGTTCTATCAGGCGTTCACCGGGCAGCCGCCGTTCGACGGCGCGCAGCGCATCGACGTCCTGCGGCGCATCCTGGAAGACGATCCGCCGCCGCCGCGCCGCCTGCAGCCGGCGCTGCCGCGCGATCTCGAGACGATCCTGCAAACCTGCCTCGAGAAGTCGCCAGCGCGTCGCTACGCGTCGGCGGGCGAGGTCGGTGCCGATCTCGTGCGCATGCGCCGGGGCACGGCGATCGTCGCCCGGCGCCGCGCGGCTGCGGCGCGCGCGGGGCGTCGCCTGATGCGCCATCGCCTGATGGTGGTGTCGCTCGCCATCTTGGTCGCGATCGGTGCAGCCCTGGCGTTCAGCCTGCACATGCGCCAGCGCGACGATCGCCTGGCGCGCGAACGCTTCGGCGGTCTCGGGCGCGACCTGGCCGGCATCATGCGCGCCGAGCACATGGCCGCGGCGCACGATCTGCGCCCGGCCAAGGCGCGCGTGCGCGCGCAGCTCGCACCGGTGCGCGAGGCGCTCGACGATCTCGGCGGCACCGGCCGGGCCGCGGCGCACTACGCGCTCGGCCGCGGTCATCTGGCGCTGCGCGAAGACGAGATGGCGCGCCATCATCTGGCGCGCGCCTGGTCGCTCGGCTACCGCACGCCCGACGCCGCCTACGCCCTCGGCTCGATGCTCGGCCGGCGCTACCAGGCCGCGCTCGAGCAGGCGCGCCAGGCCGTCGATCCCAGTCTGCAGACGCAGGCGATCGAGCGCGCCGACGCACGCTTCCGCGACGAAACCCTGGCGCGCCTGCGCGACGCCCAGCGCGGTCTGCGCCCCGGTGCCGCGTCGCCGGGGCTGGCCGGCGGGCCCAGCGCGCCGAGCGCGTCGGCGGCGTACATCGAAGCGCTGCTGGCGTTCCACGACGGCCAGCTGACGCGCGCGGTCGAGCACGCCCGCGCTGCCCAGGATCGGCCGTGGCGCTACGAGGCGTGGCGGCTCGAAGGCGACATCCTCCGCCGCCTGGGCTTCGAGGCGAGCGAGCGCGGGGAGATCGAAGCGGCGCTGGCGCACTACGACGAAGCCGACGCGGCCTATCGCCGGGCGCGCGACACCGCGGGCAGCGATCCGTGGATCCACACCGGCCTGTGCGCGCTCTACGGCCATCGCATGCGGCTCGAGGGGCGCGTGCCCGGCCAGCCGCTGGCGGCGATGGACGCCGCGCGCGAGCGCGCGCTCGACGCCTGCGGTCAGGCGCGCGCGGTCGATCCGGACCTCGCCACGCCGGTGATCCGCGAGACGGTCGTGCACATGCACTGGAGCGAGTACCTGTTCTGGCGCACCGATCGCGATCCCGGTCCGACGCTGTGGTCGGCCCAGCGATTGGCGCGGCAGGCAGTCGCGCTGGCGCCGCGCAACGCCGACGCCTACGCCGTGCGCGGCAGCGCCGATCTGCGCTACGGCTGGTACCTCGATTCGGCCCGTCCGGGCGCCGACGCGCGGCCGTTCTACGACCGCGCGATCGCGACCCTGCACCGGGCGCTCGACCAGCGCGGCGACAGCGCCCTGGTGCTCAACATGCTCGGCCGCGCGCACGAGCGCAAGGCGGCGTGGGCGCTCGGGCGCGGGCTCGATCCGACCGCCGATCTCGAGCGCGCCACGCGCGCCCTCGAGCGCGTGGCGGTGCTGGCGCCCGGCACCTTCATGGCGCACTACAACCTGGGGCGCGCCTACGACCAGCGCGCGAACCACGCGTTCGGCCCGGGCTCGCGGACGGCGCTGGGGCGCGCCGACGTCTGGAACGAGCGCGCCCGTTCGGCCTACGCGCGGGCGCTCGGGCATCGCCCCGACCACGCCTGGACCCTCAGCGGCCTCGCCGACGCCGACGGCCGCGCGGCGTGGTATCGCACGCTGCGCGGCGGCGACGGCGGTGCGCTGATCGTGTCGGGCTTGGAACACGCCGCGCGCGGGCTCGACGCCCAGCCGACCCTGT
>JBCCOR010000519.1:0-3996 GCA_039025295.1 Acidobacteriota bacterium | reverse complement strand
GACGACACGGACGACGCGTTGGCGGACGAACGCTCGACGCCGCCCGCGGCGATGGGCAGCCCGATGCCGCTGATCCACCGCCTGCGCGACGCGCTCTACGCGCGCGCCTACTGCGTGCCCTTCGATCTCGAGGCCGAGGCGCCGGATGCCGCCGACGCCGCGCCGGATCCGTCGTTCCTGCCGCGCCTGCTCGCCGCCGCCGCGCCGGGCAGCGCGCGCGCCGTCGACGGCCGCATGGACGCCGGCTGGCAGGTGGTCGCGGCCGATCCGCGCGGCGCGGTGACCGCGACCAAGCAGGGCGTGACGCGCGTCTTTCCCGCCGGCCACTACGCGCCGACGGCCGGCGGACTGCAGCCCGGTCGTCCGCTGACCGTGTGGTGGACGCGAACGTCGCTGCATCAGCAGACCCATTTCCTCTATCTCTACGGCGCGGCGCTGGCCGACGCCTGGCAGGCCGACCGCACGGTGCGCCTCTACTGGAACCTGAGCGCCGAGGGTGCGCTCACCACGATCGGCGCGCTCGCCGATCGGCTCGATCGCTTCCGCGTGCCGTATCAGCTGAAAACGCTCGTCGATCCCAATCTCTATCCGCGGCGCTGCGACGCCGGCGTGCTCTTCTTTCAGCGCCGCCACGCGGCGATCGTGCTGCGCATCGCGCTGGCGATCGCCGACGACCGCGATCCGCCGATGCTCGCCGAGGCGACGCCGCTCTTCGCCCGCCGGCTGGCGCCCGGCCTGGCGCTGGCCGAGGATCCGGGGACGAGCTTCGGCCTGCATCGCTGTCAGCTGCTGGCCGAGGCGCTGTGGAACGCGCACGCGCAGGGGCGCGGTGAGACCGTCGCCGGCCAGATGGAGACGATCCGCGCGCACTTCGCCGCGCGCGGCGTCGATCTCGCCTGTCCGCACCTCAACGCCCACGCATCCGACTACCCGCTGCCCGATCAGGAGACCGGACCGTGATGTCCTCACCCCGTCATGTCCCGCACGCCCAGCCGTCGGCGCCGACCGACGCGTTTCTCGACACCGCCTTCGGGCTCGGCGCGCAGCTCTGCCGCGACGCCCTCTGGGACGGTCGCCGATGCACCTGGCTCGGGCCGGGCGCGGAGCCCATCGACGGCGATTGGAAGGTGGTGCCGCGCACCTACGGCCCGGAGTTCTACCACGGCACGGCCGGCGTGGCGCTCTTCTTGGCCCGCCTCTACCGCGCGACCGGCGAGCCGATCCTGCGCGCGGTCGCCGAGGGCGCGATGCGCCAGGCCGAGTCGCGCGCCGAGGCGATCGCGCCGAGCAGTCGGGTGGGCTTCTACACCGGCTGGGCCGGTCTGGCCTACGCTGCCGTCACGCTCGGCACGTGCTTCGACGACGAGCGCTGGATCGAAACCGGCCGCGCCCGCGCGCGCGCCATGGCCGACGAGGATTTCGACGCGCAGCCGATCGACGTGCTGGCCGGCTACGCCGGCGCCGCCGTCGCGCTGCTCGCGATCGATCGACTGTGCGACGACGACGCGCTGCGCGCGCTCGCCGTGCGCTGCGGCGAGCAGCTGCTGGCGCGCGCGACGCGCCGCACGGGCCAGCGCTTCGGCGACGATCCGGCGGCGTATGCGCTCTCGTGGGACACCATGGGCGGCAGCGCGCAGGATCATCTGACCGGCTTCTCGCACGGCACGGCCGGCATCGCCTGGGCGCTGGCGGAGCTCGGCGCCGCGCTCGACGACAGCCGCTTTCGCGACGCCGCGCGCGCGGCGTTTCGCTACGAGCGCGCCTGGTACAGCCCGCAGCAGGAGAACTGGCCCGATCTGCGCGATCCGACGCTGATGAAAGTGCCGCTGCGGCCCGATGCCGACGGCCACACCCTGACCTATCCGCTGCTCTGGTGCCACGGCGCGCCGGGCATCGGCCTGTCGCGCGTGCGCGGCTGGCGGCTGCTCGACGACGACGCGCTGCGCGCCGAGGCCGACGCGGCGCTGCGCGCCACCGCGCGCGATCTCCAGAGCGCGACGCCGTCGGTCGCGAACTACTCCCTCTGTCACGGCTACTCCGGCAACGCCGAGCTGTTGATCTACGCCGCGCAGGTGTTCGACGTGCCGGCCTATCACGAGCTGGCGGCCCAAATCGGCTGGCACGGCATCCGCACGGTCGGTCAGCTCGGGCTGCCGTGGCCGAGCGGCGTGCTCGACGCGCCCGAGGCGCCCAGCCTGATGCTGGGCATCGCCGGCACCGGCTATTTCTATCTGCGCCTGCACGATCCCGACGCCACGCCGTCGGTGCTGATCCTGCCGGTCGATGGGCCGGGTGCGATGCAGCCCTGAGCCGCTCTGGGTACGGTGCAGCCCTGAGCCGCTCTGGGTACGGTGCAGCCCTGAGCCGCTCCGGGTGCGATGCCGCCTGAGCCGCGCCGCGCGCTCAGGCGGCGCCCGTCGGGCTGTCGGCAGCGGGCAGCAGGAAGCGGAAGGTGGTGCCGTGGCCCGGGCCGTCGGAATGCGCGGCGATCGTGCCGCCGTGCGCCTCGATGACCCGCTGCACCAGGGCCAGGCCGATGCCGCTGCCGTCGCGGCTGCGATCCAGCTGGCGGAACGCTTCGAAGACGTGCTTCGCCTCGCCCGGCTCGAGACCGATGCCGTTGTCGCTGATCGTGCAGATCACCCAGCGATCGTTCGCGTTGGCGGCCTCGCCCAGCGCGGCGACGTTCGGATCCGCCGATGCTGCGATGCGCGCGCTCACCACGATCCGCGGCGCCTCGGCGTCGGCCGCGTCGATCGGCCGGCTGTACTTCAATCCGTTCTCGATCAGGTTCTGCATCACCGCCAGAATGCGCTCGGGATCGCCGAGCACGGCAGGGCAGTGGCCGTCGACCCGCACCGTCGCGGCCCGCGCCCGGATGTCGGCGGCGAGCAGGTCGCGCACCTGGCGCACCAGCGCATCGAGCTCGATGCGCCGTGGCGCGCCGACGACCTGGCCTGCGCGCGCCAGCTCGAGCAGGGCTTCGAGCCGCGCGTGCAGCGTCTGCGCGGCCTCCTGACAGAGGACGATGAACGAGACCGACTGCGCCAGGTCGTCGTCGTCGTGCCCTGCGCGCCGGGCGCGCAGATCGTCGCCGAGGACCGCCAAGAAGCCCTGGATCGTGGTCAGCGGATTGCGCAGATCGTGGGCCACGGAGTGTGCGAAGCGCTCGAGCTCGGTGTTCTTGTCGGCCAGGCGCTCGTTGGTGCGCGTCACCTCGCCCTGCATGCGGCGCAGCTGAACCAAATAGCGCTCGAGATAGACGAAGCGGTGCAGCAAGAAGCCGAGCGCCAGCAGGGCCGCGCCGATCAGGACGGCGAAGGTCGTCGTGCGATGGAACGCCGGCTGCACGTCGAGATCGAAGCCGACCGTCGTCAGCCAGCCGTGGAGGCCATCGTGCACGCTGAGCTCGAAGCGATAGCGGCCGGGCGGCAGGCGCGTGTAGCGTGCGGTGCGCGCCGCGCCGACCTCCTGCCAGCCGCGATCGAAGTTGACCAGCCGATGCCGGAAGCGCAGGCGCTGCGGGGTGCGGCTGCCGAGCGCCGTGTAGTGCACGTCGAGCGTGCGGTGGTCGGGCGGCAGCACCAGCGGCGCGGCGGCCCCGCGCGCTTCGTTGGCGCCGTCGCGCAGGATCAGCCGCACCGGCGCGCGGGCGCCGTCGATCTCGATCCGCTCCAGGCGCGGGCGGGCCGCTGTGGACGTCGTCTGCGCCCGATCGCGCGCGAACGCGACGATGCCGTTGAAGGAGGGAAACCACAGGCGCCCGTCTTTGCTGCGTGGATCGACCTGACCGAGGCCGTTGCACATCGTGCTGCGCAGGCCGTCGCTCTGGTCGAAGCGATCGCCGACGAAGCGCCGCTGGCGGCCGTCGGCGACGGCGGAGAGCGCGGCGCCGGCGACGCGCACCATGCCCCGCGCGGGGGGCAGCCCCGCCACGCCCCGGGCGTCGGAATGGAGGGAGCAGAGGGTTGGGGGGGGGACGCCCGGCGGGAGCGG
>JBCCOR010000518.1:0-4004 GCA_039025295.1 Acidobacteriota bacterium | reverse complement strand
GATCGCCACGACGGCCTGCGCACCCAGCATTTCTTCGGCTTCGGCGAACCGACCGATCTGGCGGCATCGAGGGATCAGTCGGAGCGCAAGCGCTTTACGGGGCACGAGCGCGATCTGGGTACGCTCGGCGGAGCCAGCGACGTCCAGATCGCGTTTGATCAAGGCCGTCCGTCGACCGCCCTGCGCAGCTGCTCGATTTCCCGCCGCAGCGCGCCGACCTCGCCCGCCTCCGCCCGCTCCCGCGCCTCTTTCCAAGGCCGACCGTCGACCGCCCTGCGCAGCTGCTCGATTTCCCGCCGCAGCGCGCCGACCTCGTCCGCTTCTGCCCGCTCCCGCGCCTCTTTCCGCTGGCGCACCAGGTATTTCTCGAGCCGCATCTGCGGCGTATCGCCCGCGAGGCGCGAGTCGATGTCGGGGCGGCGGCGTTTGAGGTCGTCGAAGAGGAGCATCATGTCGTCGTCGTCGCAGGGCGGCAGATCCTGCAGGAAGCCGAACATCTCGCCGTTGGCGCGCAGCTGCTCGAGCCACGCCTCGACCGCGGTCTCGGGCAGGCCGCGCGCCAGGAGCTGCTCGCCGAGCAGGTAGTACTCATGCGACAGCGACGTGTTGAACACGCCCGGATCGTCGGTGTTGATCGTCACGCGGACGTCGTGGGTCGGACGGTTCTGCTTGTCGAGCGTCAGGCCGAAAATGTGGTGCTCGCCGTATTGGCTCATCGGACCGACGATGCGGTTCGCACTCGGATTGGCCTCGATCACCAGCTGATGCCGCTTGATCTTGCCGCGCATCTCCGCCTGCGCGTCGCGGCAGGCCGTCGCCCAGCACGCCCAGCGGTCGGCCATGTCGACCTTGATCAGCTTCTCGCCCTCCGCGCGCACCTTCGGGTTGTACCAGTACCAGCCGAGCAGGCGATGCGCGTCGTGCGTGCCGATGTGCCGCTGGACGTCCTGGAAGACCGCGTTCTGGATCCGCAGCCAGCGATCGTGCCGCGGACCCTGGCGCGCGCGCGCGTCGAGCTTGCACTCGCCGCGGCCGAGGGCCTCGATGTCGAGACAGTACGGATCGAGGCGGCGCAGGCGCCAGGCGTCGTGGAGCGTCGGCGGCGCGAGATTCGTCGACTTGCCGCCGTCGACGTCGTCGTGCGAGTAAATCGCGTGCGCCAGCTGCTGGATGCGTCCTTCGATGTCGAGCGCGCGAAAGTGGTCGTAGCCCGGGCCGAGGCAGTGATGCAGCCACACCAGCGTGTCGAGCCACTCCTGCTGCGACAGCACCGCCTGCTGGCCGACCTGCTTGCCCCAGACGTTGGGATCGAGCGCCAGCGCGATCGCATGGCCGAGGCGATCGCCCGGGCGCGGACGCAGAAAGCTGATCACCTCGTCGATCGCGCGCAGGCCCGAGAGCAGATGCCGGAAGTCTTCGCCGACGTGGTAGGTCATGCCCAGGCGGCGGCGCGCGATCAGGCGCTCGAGCACCTGCGTGATCTCGGGCGACTGCAGATGGGTCGGATCGCGGTCGTGGGTCAGCGGGATCGGCTCGCGGCGCAGGAAGTGAAACGCCGGCGCGAACACTTCAGGCGGCGTGCTGAGCTCGAGGTTGGCGGCGTCGATGCCGATGATGAACGGCGTCGCGGGATGGCGGCGTCCGAGCAGATGGAAGAGCTGATAGGCCTGACGGCGGATGCGCCGTCGCGCGCGGCCCGAGCGCAGTGGCGCGTACTGCCGCTGCAGTTCGCGACGCTGCCTCTCGGGCATCTTCATGAAGTGCACGATCAGGCCGAAGCGCTCGAGATGCCCGCGCCGCGCTGCCCGGCGGTAGGCGAGCACCCACGGTGTCAGTTCGTGGCGATTGCGCGGTGGGCTGATGCGTCCTTCGACCGTGTGCACGGGCTCGCTCGCCGACAGGCGCTCGATGACGAGCCCCTGCATCTCGACGTCGTCGGCGAGCGGTCGGCGCTGCTCCGCGTCGTAGAACTGCACGAAGCGCTGAAGGCCGGTCGTGCGGCCCTGCTGGGTGCCGAGCTACCAGTAGTGGGTGTGGCAGACGAGGAAGCGGAAGAACGCCTGATGCAGGAAGGCGTAGAGATTGCGCTGGCGCTGGCCGCGTCCGCCGCTGCCGAGCGTCCAGCGCAGGCGGATCAGGCTGAGATGGGCGCCGAGGTACAGCCGATCCATGAGCGCGAGCCGTCGACGGATGCCGGGATAGCGCGTGCCGATCCGCGTCGTCGGATGCTGATATTGCGTCCACAGCAGATGGCTCGTCGGCGCGAGGATGGCGAGCAGATCCGCGATGTTGCGGCGGTTCGGCAGGTCTTCGACCAGATGGGCGAAGGCGTCGGTCAGGGCGCTGCCGATGGCGAGCCGCAGCTGCTCGGCGGTGTGGTACGCGATGTCGGGCGACGGCGCGGTGTAGAGCCGATCGAAGTGCTCGAAGACGTAGAAGGGCAGGGTGCCGCCGGCGAGATGGCCGAGTCCGCGAATGTGGATCAGCGCCAGCGCCAGCAGCCGCACCGCGGCGCGCCCCAGGCGCAGCAGGCGCCATTCCGCACCGCTGAGGCGGTCGAGCCGCTGCAGATCGACCTGCGCGTCGTGCATGCCGAGCAGATGATCGACCCACGCTTCCTCGGGTCCGGCCACGCCCCACAGATGCAGATGGCCTTCGGCGAGACCGCGCTGGACGAGTCCGTGCAGCGTCTGCGACGACGGCGGCAGATCACCGAGGCGCTGCGGCATGGCGAGCGCCGCCGGCCAGGCGAGCTCGCCGTGGTAGATCATGCGCGCCTGGGCGTAGCGGATCAGATGGCGCACCGGCATCCGCAGCGCCAGTTCGTGCGCCTCTTCCATGCGATGCGGCTGGATCGCCAGCCGGTTGCCCTGCCACACGAAGTAGTGCTCGGCCAGGCGACGGAGCATGCTCTCGAGGCAGAAGTCGCCGGGCGGCGTGAGCGGCGGAGGCGGTGGGCCGAGCGGCAGACGGTTCGCATGGCCCAGGGTCTCGTCGCGTCCGAGACGGACGATCTCTTCGACGGTGTCGAGCGAGTAGGTCGGCAGCTCGCGGATCAGCCAGGTTTGCTCGCGCTCATTGGCCCCGTGCCGCCCGTCGACCGCCCAGCGCATCGGCAGCCGCTGGCGTCCCGGGCCTTCGACCAGGCTCAGGATCGGGCCGATCAGGCCGAGGATCTCCAGCGGGATCTTCGGGCGCAGCATGGCTCAGGTCGCGGGGTCCTCGGTAGCGCTCGGGTCGTTGAAAGGCGAGCGGTCCCAGCGCGTTCGGGGGATGTACTTCAGGATGTCGCTGAGCGGCGGCCGGTTTGGCTGTGGCAGCGTTTCTGCATCCCTTCTTAGCTGCGCGACAATATCCTGACTCGTGTCTTCTTGATGCACAGCAATCATGCTCTTGATGGTCGCATCAAGATCCTCATAGCGGCCCAGGGAGCTGATATTGATTTCGACGTCTGTTCCATCGATGGTGAATTTATGTTTCTGATTTCCCGCGCGTCTCTTGATAAATCTCTGTTGCCGCTTTGGTAAATCCTCGATAGAAAAGAAGGGGGAAATGATGGGACATGTTCGAAACATGGCAGCAAAGTCCGAGCTATAAATATCTGCCGATTCTCGTGCTGCTCGGCAGTTGTCATTGTCCAGGAAAAGTTCGCACCAGACGGCATCCTCGAAAGCTTTTCTCTCTTCCTCTCCTTCTTTTTGCCCGTGACCTTGGAGCTCATTGAAGAATTTTTCTGACGTCAGCGGATTCCAGTAGTCATAAATGACGTGAAGCCAGCTCTTGAGGGCGCTCAAGAAAGAAAGTTCATTCAGTTGGATCTCGAAGTAAACGTTGTCGAGGCCGCGCCATAGTGTGTGAAGCAGATGGTCACCGCGTAGTTTCTGAATGAAGCATGTGGCACGCTGTGCTTCGCGCTGAATCAGCTGAGCAGAGTTGGTTTGGCCGACACCAGGCTGATTTTTCCCATTGCCGTCGGTCGTGACGTTCGCGGCTTGCTGCTTGTG